>CAYPAC010000141.1:0-2374 GCA_964408615.1 uncultured Methanosarcinales archaeon | reverse complement strand
TCTGAAAGTGTGTTAAGAAGTGCGCATGCAAATGAATAACTCTCGAGATAATTAGCCGAATCATAATTTATGTATGCTTTGATATTATTGTTTTCTTTTTTATCCTTGTTTGCGTGAATGCTTAGAATTATGTCTCCTTGTTGTGCGGTTGTGTTTCTTTCATTGATTGTTTTCGCGTCCTCAATATCTGTTGTTAATACTCTTGTCGTCACAACATTTTTTCCTTTTAGTTTTAGCAAGCTTTGTAATGCTTGTGCTATTTTAACTGTGATAATTGATTCTTGTCCGTGTTGTCCTTCAACTCCTTTGTTTCCTTGATAGCCGTGTTCTGTTGGGTTGTATCCGTGTCCTGCATCAATAACTATTGTTCCGCTAAGGATTGGTGTTGGAGGACAAACGAGCGCATTTTTGTTGTATGGTTCTTGTGGTATTGGCTTTTCTTTTTCCACAAATAGTTTATTGTTTTTCTTCAATACTCGTATGTGTGTTGGTTTTTCTATTTTTGTTTCTTCTGCCATATGTACTGCCACAGGATATTTTTCGTTGTTTACTTCTATGCTTTGATTGCTGAATGTAAAGCTTAGTTTTGACAGTATTTCTTGGTTTGTCGTGTAGAAATATAGTATGTTTCCTGATGGAACATGCATCGCATCCAGCAATACTGCTATGTCTCTTGCAAAGAATTTTTTGACAAATAAATGGTCTTCACTTATACTGTTTAGTTTTCCAAATATTAAGAATCCTGCTGCAAGTATCATTAGTATTTCTGTCAGAATGAATAGTGTTTCTGTAGTCGCTTGCGCTTTACTTTTCCACTGTTGTTGTACAATCCAGTTCTCTTTTTTGCATTTCTTTATCATAGTGTGCTGCGAATAGTATTGTTTTTTCTGCTTTTATTTTTTCTATGTATAGTCTTTGTGTTTGGAAATCATCATCAACGCCCCAACCATCACACCTCCCAAAAATTGTTAATTGCGTTAGTTGAGGATATTTTAATTTTGGATTAATTGACAATACAGGTGGTTTTTTTATTTCTCCCCCCCACATATTATTCTTGATTCTTTTGTTTGGATTTTTTTGTTCTGAACGCATGAAAATAAAGTCTGCATTGAGTGTTAAACATTGTTTTGGTGGTGTGTTTTCAAATTCTTCATCTGCTTTGTACAAACATATGCACGTCTTGTCCGGCAAACAGTCTGGCCTTAATGGTCTTTTAATCATCTCGCTTGTTTCACAGCCGTTTTGTGTTTCGTTTTCTCCTTTGTTGAACGCTACTATCGAAAACTCACTTCCAACAAATAGATTGTGTCCTCCTGTTTTTGTACTGCATTGTTCTGGTTGTTGCAGTAATTCATTTAGTTCCATTACAATTGTTCTGTATGATACATCTGTTGCTTGTTCTATGCTCGTATCTCCAAGCAACCCTCCAAATCTCCAGAAAAAACTGATTGTTATTACGATTAGTATAACTGCTAAAAGAAGCCCGATTGCTTGTACTGGCCCAATGGTAGTGACTTGTCCTTTGTTAAAAAGCGTCATTTTATTATGAGACAGCAAGTGTTTGTTTGTGTTTCACAGGAGAATGGTATTGGCGTGCCTTTTTCTTGCAGGCATTGTGTTTTGCTTTCAACACATGTTCCTCTTTTGCTTTCGCATTCGTTAAATGCTATATCGATTTTTTGTGTTTGTTTGAAATAAAATGACATCAGTACTGCGAGTGTTATCAACAGTATTGCTGCGATTATGATTACATTCATTGTTAACTCTACTGCTTTCCTTGATTTTAAGAATTTTATTTTTTGTAACATGCTAAAATCAAGGTTACGAGAATTTCGCACATTATTAATTTTTGATATAACTTGTGAAATTAGAGTTGAGTTGTTCATTTGATTCCTCTTTGTTTGCATACTTCCATTTCCTGAATTGTTTGTTTGCATTCTTGTTGTGTTTTTATTTCGCAATTATTGAGTGCTGAATCGCAACAGCAAACATCGTCAAATGGTGATGTGATGCCGCTGAACATTTGTGGTAGTTTTCCGCTCCAAACTGCCGAGATTGCAATAAAGACAATAATTATGATTGCTGCAATAACAATTGTCATCGTCATGCTTTGTGCATTATTTTTCATTTTTACCCGAACAATTTTGTTATTGCCACATTAAATTTTGGAAATACGTATAGTGCAAGTCCTGCAAGTATCAATATCATTGCTATGAGTATGTATATCCACAATCCTAATCGTTCTAATGGCAGGCTCACTCCTTTTTTATTCATACAGTGTTTTGAGAATATTGTGCTATATAAAGTATTATGTTGATTTGGCTCTGTCCCGAGTCTCGTAAAAACTAAATAATCCCTCTACCTGCGTTAGCAG
>CAYPAC010000140.1:0-3822 GCA_964408615.1 uncultured Methanosarcinales archaeon | reverse complement strand
TAATAATTATGAGTCGAGAAGAAAACCTACGTTCGATAGAAACAATATTAACAAATACTTTCGAAAGTAAAATAAGCGATATTGTGGTTACAACTCCAAAAAACAAGGTTGATGTTGCTGCTGAAGAAGCAAGACAATGTATTGAATCAGGTGGCGGGTTCTACTTTAGAACTTTTAGAAATAAACCGAGAGAATTAGGCTGTGGGTCAAGGATATATTATGTTGAGGATAATTATGTGCGAGGTTTTGGAACAGTGAAAGAAATTGTTGATGGTAATATGGAATGTGAAACCACAGGTAAAGATTGGGGTGATGGTTACCATGCAATACTGCCTGCTGAAAGCTGGCAATGGATAAGACCAATTCAGATGAAAGGTTTTCAAGGATGGAGATATTTCAAAGTCGACAGAAAAAGCGTTAAAATTATTGGTGGATGGTTAGACCCAAAACCAAAAAATAAAGTGATTGTTTATGCTAATACAGATGAGCGTGAATATAAAAATATTATAAGAATATTAAGAGAAGAAAAAACTCCAATCTATGTTATTCAGCCCTGTAATAAAACGGTCACTCCAGAAGTAGTTTGGTTGGGAGAATCTTCTGGCTTTCGTTATTATATAGGAAAAGAAGAAGAATTACGAAAATATCTAAAAAAATTCAACCAGTAAACAACAAACAAAATGCCCGATAATAAAATTTTGGAAGCGAGAATTGATGAGTTGATGCCAAAAGCATCAGCTGAATGCATTCAGCGTCATAAGTTTACACGATTAGAAGAAACGCTAGTTTCTGTTGCTGCAGCCAAAGTAAAAAATGATTGGTTGGAAGACGGAGGAATAACAGAGAGTAAACTTCGTTATTCTGACGCCAGCTATGAATTTGGCATGGATATCTTTGGCACAATATTTCAGTATGCCTGTTTACTTGAATTTTTACTTAAACGCTGCGATGAGTGTGGTTTTGGGTACAATAGAGCCATACGTTGTGGTTACTGGTGTATGTATGCAGACGCAGAGACATTTATGTTGGATGGGTTAGTAAAATATGGATTAGTATCAAACACTCAATATCACGCTGAAGTCAAATATGATATTTTCAAAAATGGCTGCCAGCCTGATAAAAGAGATTTTATATGCACACTTGAAAGTGGTGTAGTTTACCAATTATATTCATTAACGGAAAAAGGAAAAGAATTGTTAGAAGAACACAGAAAAATAAAAGGTGAACAAAAATGACGAGTCCAACAAATGATTATTTGAAAAATTCTGATTTAGCTGATAAAATAAGCAAAGAGGTTGCGCCAGATTTGCAAATGAGGTGGGAAGGCAGTACAGATGACCACTTGCCTTCAATGTGTGTGTTGCCAACTCGTATTGATTTTTACAAAGATAGTAAGAAGATTGGCGAACTTTATTTTGTTCACGAACCAATGAAGGTTATATCGATTGATGATTCGTTTAAGCCGTATGAACAGAAATTTAGAAATAAACTAAAAATCTGACACTATAATGTTGAGGATGAAAACATGGAAAGCACTGAAGCAGAAAAGAAACATTTGAGTGATATGGTCAATAATTGTACAGCATTTGTTGCCAGAAGAACATACGTCAAAGGTGAGTGGGAAGATAAAATACCAAAGTGGGAGCATTAAAAATGTGTCAATCATACGAAAATAAACGTGCTGGAATTGTTGCTGGTGAAGATTATGCTGTGATTAAGGGTTTTGCAGCTGCAAAAACAAACAAACCAAAGACTGATAATCCTTTTAGCACTTCTTCTTTTAGTTATGAAAAAGATGCGTGGGAGCATGGTTGGTATTGTTGGCATGAACGCATATTGCCTGCTGCTTTGCAAAGAAATTATTGGGCTAAAGGAGATTATGAGAAAGCACATCATGAAAGTTTTTTATTTGAAGCAACAGGCAAGCTTTCGCAAGAACTTGAACAGATTGTGAAAAGTTATGCAGGATAAAAATGGATGAACACACAATCTCAAAATATCTGCAAGATAAAAATGAACAAGCCATGATACATAATCTGATTAACGAAATAAAATGTGAACTAAAATGACTCTTGATGAACCAATTAATGATGTTAGTTGTTTGTATGTAGCGAAACATTTTCTTCAATATTTAAGAATAGAATTTCCGAGTTCTGAAAAAGAAAAAGAAGTCGAAGACTTTGATGAGTGGAGACAACAACGAGATAAAGCATACGCTAATTATTTAGCAAGCGCAGGCATTAATACTGAAGAAGGAAAAACTGCGTGGAGTATTGCACATTTTGCAGGACTACACTTTCAAAGAATAATCTGGAATAATTATGATGCCGAAACAAAATGTATTCTTGAGGGTGAGGAATTACGCCACGATAAGCCGGCAACAATTGAAATAACGCTAAATCCAAAAGAAATGGAGAAAAATGTCCAATTCGCTATTATTGATGGTCTTTATTGCGACCGCGCAAAAGCATTTGTTAAAAACAAAGATGAATTCCAACAAAAAGCAAGTCGATGGTTATCAACAGAAATAAAACAAATATTACAAAAAGGACTTGAATTTAACTTACTGGATGCAGTTGCTGTTAAGAAAAGCTATAACGGACTGGTTTATTTACGAATAGATGACCGCAAACCTTATTAAGAAAAACAATAAAATGGAAAAAATGGCTGAAAAAATTGTTGATAAAGAAAATCTGGCAGTGATTTTTCAAAAAGCGCAAGTTTTTGCTGACAATAGAGGTAAAAGAAAGGACATTGATGGCGCTACTATTGAAATGTTGCTGCAAAAAGATGAGCTTGAAATTTGTTCTGGAATAAGGTTTTATCAGGCAGGATATGTCCAAACCATCGTTATTAAAGAAGCTGGAAAATGTGTTTTTAGCGGATACTACCAGTCTTATACTGTTGGGGATTTGCCTAACGCTAAAGAATTACTTGTCGGTACGTATAAGTCAGGAAATTGGGAAAACCAAATTCAGGATTTAAGAAAAAAATAAACCCCGCAATAAAAATGGAACCTACTGAAAAAGTATATCACTTACAGTTTGAGCACGAATCACAATTTCGTGAAATGTTACAAAAACAAGGTTACACCATTAAAGAAGAAACTTCTTTTCAATACGGTCTAATCTTAAATAAAGACCTATATCCGGCAGGACGCATACATGAAAACTTAAGTACACTAAAAATATGCACGATTATACACACGCCAGAAGGTAGAACATTAGACAAAGTTTTAGCTGAATGGATTCCAGAAGGAAAAAATGACGAAAAAGAACTTGGTGGTGAAGCTTAATGCCTGATAAGTCTGGATTCTTTTATGTCACAGAACAAGTTGCGCGATATGCTATTCAGGCACAGCCACAATCAAAGCAAAAACAAGATACCCTTCACGAACCAGTAAACAACAAACAAAATGCCCGATAATAAAATTTTGGAAGCAAGAATTGATGAGTTGATGCCAAAAGCATCAGCCGAATGCATTCAACGTCATAAGTTTACACGATTAGAAGAAGCGCTAGTTCCTGTTGCCGCAGCCAAAGTAAAAAATGATTGGTTGGAGTACGCAGGAATAACAGAGAGTAAACTTCGTTATTGTGACGCTAGTTATGAATTTGGCATGAATATTTTTGGCACAATATTTCAGTATGTATGTTTACTTGAATTTTTACTTAAACGCTGTGATGAGATTGATTTTGGGTACCATCGTTCAATACATGGTTACTGGTGTATGTACGCAGACGCAGAGACATTTATGTTGGATGGGCTAGTAAAATATGGGTTAGTATCAAACACTTCATATCACGCTGAAGTCAAATATGA
>CAYPAC010000139.1:0-3831 GCA_964408615.1 uncultured Methanosarcinales archaeon | reverse complement strand
CTGGTCATTGATACTGTTTTAATTTCATCACGACACCTATACAGAATGCCATACTCAATCAATGAAAAATCAGGATTAGTGAGCATTCCAATAAAACCAAAAGAAATACTGACATTCAACAAAGAAATTGCCAAGCCGGAAAATGTAAACACAGAACTAAACTTCCTCGACAACAAAATAGAAACAAACGAAGCAAAAAAAATATTGATTGCGGCATTTGATGCGGCACCAGCAAAAGAAGAACAAAAAATTAGCTTAAAACAAGAAAAAACATTTGAAATGCCAACAGAAGCAGTACCGCAAGAATACTTCCCACCCTGCATACAACTAATCCTGCAAGGACTGCAAGACGGCAAAAAAAGAAGTTTATTTGTGCTGTTAAATTTTTTAACAAGCTGTGGCTGGCAACATGACAAAATTGAACAATTCCTGAACGAATGGAACAAAAAAAACCCAGAACCACTAAGAGAAACAATATTACAAACACACCTAAAATACCACAAAGACCACAAGAAAAAAATACTACCCCCAAATTGTGCGAACTTGCAATATTATCAAGATTTACACATCTGCAAACCAGACAATTTCTGCAAGAAAATAAAAAATCCGGCAAATTATGCAATATTCAAACAAAAAATAATGAATAGGGAAAGTCCCAAACAGCCACAGAAGAAAAAAATAGCGACAGGTTTATAAATAACACGCCATCCTTAACTACAGCTAACTAAGCCTGATAAGAGGTTCAGTACACAGTTGGCGTGAGTGAAGAAAACCAACTCGCAAAAACACATTCTTATTGAACCTCGCAAAAGGCAGTTATTGACGCTGTAGGAGCTACAGTTTCAGCATACAAAAAAAAACAACAGATAGAGCAGTCTATGCCCAGAAGAAGAACACCAAGACAAGGAACACGACAGTTCTGGCCACGCAAAAGAGCAGCCAGAATGCACGCATTAATAAGATACTGGACAAACTCAAAAGATGTAAAACCATTATGCTTTGCAGGATACAAAGTAGGAATGACACACGTAATAGCCACAGACAACAATCCAAACACACTCACAAAAGGAGAGGACATAATGATTCCAGCAACAATCATAGAATGCCCCTCACTTAAAGTATTAGCAATCAGAGTCTACTCACAAGATGCATATGGAAAACATCCAGTAACACAAATAATGCACGAAAAACCAGACAAAGAAGCAGGCAAAACAATAAGCCTGCCAAAAAAAACAACCCAAACATTTGACAAACTACAAAAAGAAAATATAAGTGATGTAACACAACTTGTTCACACAACACCGAAAACAACAACCATTGGCAAGAAAAAACCGGAAATATTTGAAATAGCAATCGGCGGAAACGTACAGGAAAAACTAACCTACGCACAAAACATCCTTGGCAAAGAAATACAACCAAAAGATGTTTTCAATGAAGGACAACAAGTAGATGCACACTCCATATCCAAAGGCAAAGGATACCAAGGACCAGTAAAAAGATTTGGCATAAACATACGCTCACACAAATCAGAAAAAACAAAAAGAGGCCCTGGAAACGTCGGCTCATGGGGGGGAAACAGAAGCTCACCAGTCCCACATGCAGGACAAACCGGACTACATCAAAGAACAGAATACAACAAACAAATACTCAAAATAAGCGACGATGTGAAAAAAGTAAATGTAAAAGGCGGATTTTTACGATACGGAGAAATAAGAAACAACTACATCTTATTAAGAGGCTCTGTGCCAGGCGCTGTAAAAAGACTCATAAAACTAACAACTGCAACAAGACCAAACAAAAACACACCAAAAGAAGCACCAACAATAACACACATAAGCACAACATCAAAACAATAAAAGGAACAAAATGGAACTACCAATACTAACACCAACAAACACCATCACAGGAAAAAAACAACTGCCACAACAATTTAGCGAAGAAATCAGAGAAGACATCATCAAAAGAGCAGTAGAAGCACTCCGCGCAAACAAACGACAAAAATACGGAGCAGACCTGCGAGCAGGCAAAAAATCAAGCGCAAAACTATCACGAAGAAGACGCGACTACAAAGGCGCATACGGCCACGGCATTTCAAGAGTCCCAAGAAAAACACTCTCAAGAAACGGAGCTCACTTCAACTGGGCAGGAGCATACGCCCCCGGAACAGTAGGAGGAAGAAGAGCATTCCCTCCAAAACCAATGAAAAACTGGACACAAAAAATCAATGACAAAGAAAGAAAAAAAGCAATAAGAAGCGCAATGTCCGCAACACTAAACAAAGAATTAGTCCAGTCCAGAGGACACAAACTCCCAAAAACATACCCGTTCATTGCATCAAAAGAATTTGAAACAATAGCAACTGCAAAAGAACTGACAAAAATCCTGCAAACACATGGATTTGAGGAAGAACTAAAAAGAAGTGCAGAAAAAAAAATACGCGCAGGAAAAGGAAAAATGAGAGGCAGAAAGTACACACACAAAAAAGGAATACTAATAGTAACGACAAAAGACACAAAACTGCTAAAATCCGCCAGAAACCTCCCTGGAACAAATGTTGTTGATGTAACACAACTCAATACAGAACTCCTAGCACCAGGAACAAAGCCAGGAAGACTGACAATATTCACACAAACAGCAATAGAACAATTAGAAAAAACAAAATTATTCATGTAAAATGAAACAAACAAAAGACCCTGTTCAAATAATAAAATACCCCTTATCAACAGAAAAATCATTACGATTAATGGAATCAGAAAACAAACTCATATTTGTCGTCGACATAACAGCAACAAAAAAAGACATAAAAACAGCAGCAGAAACACTGCTCAAAGTAAAAGTCACAAACGTAAACACATTCATAACAACAAACAGTGAAAAACGCGCGTACATACAATTTTCAAAAGAAACACCTGCGCTGGACATAGCAACAAACTTAGGACTGATGTAAAATGGGAAAAACACTAATACAGCAAGCAAGAGGAAAATGCGGACCAAGCTACAGGTCACCAAAATTCAGATACTTTACAGAAGCAAGAATGCTCCCACAAAACAAACAAACAAGCGGAAAAGTAATAGACCTTGTAAAATCACCTGCACACAAAGCACCACTTGCAGAAATAGAATTGGAAGACGGAAGCATATGCCACTTAATAGCACCTGAAGGAATAAAAACCGGCGACACGATAACAATTGGCAATAATGCAGAAATAACCCCAGGCAATACACTCACACTCAAAGACATACCAGAAGGAACAAACGTATACAACATAGAACGCATCCCAGGCGACGGCGGAACATTCTGCAGAACAACAGGAACAACAGCAAAACTCGTGGCAAAAACAGACACACACGCAACAATACTTCTACCATCAAAACAAGAAAAAATGTTTGACATAAACTGCAGAGCACTAATAGGAACAGTAGCAGGAGGCTGCAGGACTGAAAAACCCTTCCTAAAAGCAGGAGCAAAACACTACTCAAAACGCCTAAAAAACAAAAGATATCCCATGATATCAGGCGCTGCACAAAACGCAGTCGACCACCCATTTGGAAACAAGAGAACATCACGAAAAGCAAAACAAAGACCAATACCTCGATATGCGCCAGCAGGAAGAAAAGTTGGCAAATTACACCCAAGAAGAACCGGAAGAAAGAAGTGATAAAACATGCCTAAAGAATTCACCTATCGCGGAAAAACATTTGATGAAATAAAAACAATGAGCATAAACGACTCACAAAAAATCTGCACAAGTCGGGGATGGCTATCATCAAGTGAGAAGCGCGGATCGAGGACCCTGAAGTTCTGGATCATGTCGAGCCGGAGCTGGTTGA
>CAYPAC010000138.1:1411-3887 GCA_964408615.1 uncultured Methanosarcinales archaeon | reverse complement strand
AACGAACCGTAAACACATACATATATCCAAATATGGAAAAAGGATACGAGAGAGAATTACAACGTCTTAAAGAATGGAAAATATCTCAAAACAACAAAGATGCTATTACAAAATTCCACAACTTCTTAGCAAGCACAGGAAGCGGACATCAACGCATAACAAAACTTTCCAGTGAATTAAGACGTATAGCATTAGTTCTTGATAAGGACTTTAGTATGGCAATTAAAGATGATGTGCAAAGAGTCATCGCCTACTATAACCAATTGGAAAGCATTTCAGAAGCCACAAAATGTGATTACAGAATCTGCATGAAACAGTTCTATAACTTCTTTGAAGAAGAAGACCTACGATTACAATCTGATAATAGTAAAGAACGAGAAGAAGCCCAGAAATTGTACAAGTATTTACGAAAAGATGTCAAACGCACTTATAAAAGACCGCCAAGTGATTTTGCTAATGTAATAAATAGACAAGAAATCGACATGATTCTTGAAAAAGGCTGTACAACAATAAAAGAACGTGCATTATTACAAGTCTTGTGGGAAAGTGGAGTGCGTGCTTCAGAGTTATTAAACATGAAAATGTCTGATTGCACTAATGATGGAAATACATGGAATATTCGTGTTTATGGAAAAACTGGTGAGCGTGTCATCCCTTTAGTTGATAGTGGAGCTTTATTGTCCCAATGGCTCTCCCTACACCCATTTAAAGATAATAAACAATCTTTATTATGGATTGGAGAGAGTTTGAGATACAAATACAAACCATTATCGCATCGTGGTTTACAAAAGTTGATAGACCGTTGTGTTGAACGTGCAGGTATTCAGAAACCACATAATTGTCATTGGTTCAGACATTCAGCAGCGTCAAGACTCGCACCACAATTAACAGAGCAAATGTTATGTAAGTGGTTCGGTTGGAGTATCGGCTCAAAACAAGTACGCACTTATTGCCATCTTTCTGGTACACAGCTGCGAGATGCATATTTACAAGTAAAGGGCATTAAGAGTAAGCAGGAACAGCAAGATTTACCAATAAAATGTGTTTGTGATGCTGTTAATAAAAGTAGTTCGAGATATTGTTATAAGTGTGGTAAGCCTTTAAGTGTTAAGGTTGTTTTTGAAGACGAAAAAAAGTATGATGATGAATTAAACAAGACCATCAAATTTTTTGCTGAAGTGATGAGCGATCCAGTATTGCGTGAACGTTTTGAACGTTTTAAGAAACAAAACAATGATGTTTGTCAGACGTAGGCATAAATATTTGTGTACATTTGTTTGTTGTTATGCGCTGTTTTCGAGAAAAACACTTTTCACCTCCTAATGAAATGATTGTTTTCTTGAAAAAAAGTGCAGATAAAAAAAAACCAGTGAATTGGCGAACAATACAAAAAGAAAAGTGGCGCTGTAATGCTAAAGGACGGCGCTACTTTTTTCTTTTAACTCATCATGAAACAAAAAAAGGAATTTCGGGAAAGAGTAAGCATTAACCCAAAAGGATTACAAATAATGCCAGTAAGCCCTATTGAAATGATGTGCAGAAACAACCACGTTTACGAAAACTTATGCACACAATGCGGACACACACCAACAAAGAAAAAACGTTTTTAGTTATTTTTTTATTTTGTCTAATAATTGTCTTACTGCTTCTTTGACGAGTTCTGCTCTTGATGTGTATCCTCTTTTGTTTGAAGTTATTACTTGGTCGATTTCGTTCATTAGCGGGTTTGGTAGTGCTATTGTTGTGTATCCTTTTCTTGCCATTAAGGTACCTGTACCTTTATGTGTAGAAATAGCTTTTTAGGTACAAGTACCTTACCGAAGGTTTATAAATAGAAAAAGATTAACCTATATACTCCAGTATATGACTGTGTGTAAGAGGTTAAAAAAAGTGTTAAGTTATGATGTTAAAGGAAGGATGAAAAAAGCTGCAATACTTGCAGTAATTGTTTTTGTTGCTGCTATTTATTACACTTCTGCATTCGACACTAAATTAAGCGCGGTTGTTTCTTTAACAGCAGGCATTGTGACTTTTGTTATTATTTTTAATGAATTAAATCCAGAAGTAAGACAAAAAAGGAAAGAAAAGAGATTGATTCATGAAGAGGAATACGAACGAGAAAGAGCACGTTTACAAGCTCGAAGAGACATGGGTTATGATGATGAAGATGATCGTGATACTTCTTGGATAGCGGATAGGTTTGATGCTAGAAAAAGTGTTTTTTACAAGCCATTAAGAGATTACGGTAGAAGTTTTAACAAGAATTTAATGCGGCAAGCAGGGAAAAGAAGATAAAATGAAGAAGGTAGATGATTATGAGTTTTAGTGCGATAATTAATATTTTTTTGTTTATATTGGCAATCAAGAAAATATGGAAGGTATCCAGAAAAGAGTCTCTTCTAACAAAAGTGTGCTGGTACGCGATAATGCTTGTTGGTGGGGCGCTTCTTGGAACTATTGTGATGTGGGCCCTAAA
>CAYPAC010000138.1:0-1396 GCA_964408615.1 uncultured Methanosarcinales archaeon | reverse complement strand
GCGATCTGGATTTTTAGCGGGCGGTCATATCGGTTTCTTTTCTTATATCGTTGCATCGATAATTAATTTTATTATTTCAAGAAAGAATAATAAAAAGAGTTCAAAGGAATATAAGTCAACACAAAAGGATTTTATTTCAACAATTATTTTTGTCATAATCGGCATCGCTATAGGATTAAGCGTGTTCAATGCCGACAACACGATAGTGGGTGTTGATAAATTCTATAAACAAACAGAAGATAAACAAAATATCCTTATATCTAAAGAAGAATGTGCAAAACCGAATAAAATCATATTCAATAGATGTTGTATGCCTTCAAATGACTTACCGAATTTCTTTTGTGAAGATGAATATAAAACTGTTTCAGAAAAACTTAATGATGCTATTGATTACGATGCAATAACCACATTCAGAACTGTTAAAAATAAAAAGTACGGTTTTTCTTTTAAGACCCCTAAAGATTATTACGTTATAGAAGATATTACTGCAGGAGGAATGCCAATCCTGTATTTCTTCGTGTCATTCGGATCAGATGAAAAAGGCAATATTGATGCGAATAAAGAGATTGATATTACTGTGTTTTCATTTCGCGACCAGTATGATGCTAATTCTTGGAAGGAAATGACCGCTGATAAATCTGTGCTTAAAAAAGGCTTTTTGAAGGGGGCGAATGAAGGCATGGTTAATGTCGGATACACAGAAGATACACAAGCGTACAGGTTGGTAAGCACGCGTAATGGGGCGCAGGTGTTTGTGTTGGAGACTAAAGGGCTTGTTTCTGAAGATAAAGAGAAATATGATCGATATATGAAGATGGCGGTATTTGTTGATGAACCATTTATGTTGGTATATGGTTACCCAAAATCATATTCGAGCTATGTTGAAGATTTTGATTTAATACTCAATTCAATAGTATTCGAAGAAAAACAAAATGAATGAGCAAAGAAAAGAACAAGAACGTAAACCCATACCGTGGTGGGTATGGGTACTATTAGTAATTATAGTTTCCAATTTGGTTGGAGTCTACAATAAACCAACTTACGACCCTATAGAAGTATCCTTGATATCAAAAGATCAAAATGTTCTTGTAGAAAAACCATTCGAAAAACTTAAAGATGCCGCTGAAGAATGCAAATCTCCTAAAAAGCAAATGGGTTTAGTGTGTTGTATCCCTTCAAAAGAATCACCAGACTTATACTGCGATTATGAATATACAGATCTTGAACATAAAATAAAAAGTATTACTAACAAAGACGTGACTAAAATAAATGTTTTAATAACAAATAAAGATAATGGTTTTTCATTTGATGCTCCAGCAAGTTATTTACTCATAGAAAACACTTACGCAAAAGGTATATTTAGACCATACTTATTCATAGCGTTCGGGGAGAATAG
>CAYPAC010000137.1:0-3887 GCA_964408615.1 uncultured Methanosarcinales archaeon | reverse complement strand
ATTCACCTTTTTGTCAGGATTATGCAGAGATACTATATATAAAAAGGTTTCTACAGCATTCGTTGAATGACAGTTATGTGTCAAGAACAACCCGCTGAAACAGGGGCGTGAAGTGATGACGACCATAGAATTTAATAGCAAGTGGATTCTTGACATGCTCAGAAAATGCTCGTCCTTTATCTACGAACTAAATGTCGATAATCGCTATCGGATATATAAACAAGCGATTATCGAGCACCTCACGAAATCCAGATTATGCATTGATTGGATTTCGAGAGGGTAGGTAGAGTTAGTCGAGAGCATTTTCTGACATTTAAATAGCCTGCGTGAGCGATTGTCCAGTGACCAGTGGTGCGAAAGAATAATAAAGTTTTAACACAACACTTCTTCCGATGGTGATACTAACAAAACTGACTAAAAAAGAATTTGATGACATCATTAATGAATTCAATTTAGGCGGATATGTTTCACACAAACACAACACAAATGCATTAGTTAACACAGTTTATGAACTGAAAACAAATAAAGGAAAATATGTTGTGAAGATTTTTGATGGTTCGCCTGAAAAAGTAGTTGCATTTCAAACACACTTGCTCCATCTTTTAACTACTGCCAAAATTGCAACGCCGCCATTAGTAAGAACAATTCATGGACAGGACTATATCATGTACAACCACAAACCACTCATGGTGCAGAACTTCTTTTCTGGATTACCGCCTAAAAAACTCACTAATAACAAAGTCAAAGATTTCGGAATTACTATTGCAAGAATTCACCAACTTCTTTCAAGACAAAAAGGCGGCAATTACTGGGAAAACAATCATGAATTAATTAAAAGAAAACTCGTTTCAAAGCTAAACACGTTTCAACTCAATAAGGAATTCCTCAAAATACTCGCCAACACAAAAAAACTCAATCTTAAGAAAATGAAAAAAGGCATCATACATTCTGACCTCCATTCTGAAAATTTGCTCGCCAACAACAATCGCATCGTCGTTATTGACTGGGATGATGCCCACCGAGATTTTTATGCCTATGAACTCGCAGTATTTATTTTTGACATTCTTATTAAACCAAAAATAATTTATAAAAATCAAATAAAGATATTTTTGAAATCTTACGAATCAATCATCTTCTTAAACGCTGAAGAAAAAAAGGCAATTTATTACTTCATCGGCCATCGTTTGCTTACTGCAATGCATTGGGGAATAAACCAATTAAAAAGACACCCTGACCTCAAAAAAAAGATTGAATCTTGGCTCTTTGAATTTGTTGCAAAATACAAAAACTTTTACAAACTTTCACTCGAAGACTTTCTTAAAATAGTCAATTAAAGCTAAAGACAAAAATATATGAACATTTGTTGCCTTTAGCTAATAACCGAGTCTCGTTTTAAATTATTTAACATAATGGTATAAAAAAGTTCCAATATTAATGAGACTCGGTATAACGACGACAAAAACAGTATTTATAATACTTATTAAGATTACCTCACCTTTAAATACTATCTTCATTTAACACGACAATGCTGGCTCAGACGATAATAAACCTCTTTAAAAACAAACAAGACATTTTTGATGACGTTCTTGGACAAACAAAAGCAAAACAACAATTTGCATCAGCACTCCTTGCACAAAGACACGTTCTAATTCACGGACCGCCAGGGGTTGGCAAAACAACACTCGCAAAAAACCTCGCAAGACAACTGCCAACAATAACAGTAAATGACTGCGGATTCAACTGCGCGCCACACAAACCAAACTGTCCAAAATGTCTGGCAACAAAAAACATTCCAACAAAAAAAATAACAGGCAATGAAAGATTCATAAGAAAACAAGGCAATCATGATCTTACTGTAGAAGATGTATTAGGGGATATAGAGCCAGCAAAAGCAATAGAATACGGACCAACATCACTACAGGCATTCAATCCGGGAAAAATATTCAAAGCAAACAACGGAATACTATTCTTTGACGAATTAAACAGATGCACAGAAAAACTACAAAACGCATTGCTCCAAGTTCTTGAAGAAGGAAAAGCAACAATCGGCAGTCACACAATAGACTTTCCAGCAACATTTCTCTTTATAGGAACAATGAATCCAGAAGAAACAACCGCAGTAGAAAAACTATCAGACGTACTAATGGACAGGTTTGACGTTGTTCACATGAGCTACCCTGAAAGCATAGACATTGAAACACAAATCGTACAAAAAAAAGGAAAAAAAATGATTAACTTCCCTGACAAACTACTCCACCACACAATTGGATTCATCCATCATCTACGAAACCATCCTGACATAAAGAAAAAACCAAGCGTGCGCGCAACAATCGGCATTTACGAAAGAAGCCAAGCAAATGCTTTGCTGCAAGACAAAAAAAGCGTAAGTTCAGCAGACATTGCAAGCATCATCATCTCTGTACTGGCACACCGAATCGAACTCAAACCATCAATGAAATACTTAGTAAAAACAGAAGACTTCCTCACAAAAGAATTTGAAAAATACTCGCACGAAAATAAGCTCAACAACAACACAAACGGTGGTGGTTCACTTTAGCAGCCAAACAATAACACAATTAAAAGAGACTAGCAAAATAACAGAAACAACAGGAAAATTAGCCTCACAAATAGCAGAACAAAAACTCATGCACTCAGTGCTTGAAAACAACCAACAAACCATTGACCACGGAAAAATCATACAAGAAGCACTCAGCAGAGGCATAGGCTCATTCACACCAGACATCATGTTCGAACACATTGTAAAAAATTATTCACTCGCAACACAATTATTCGGAGAAACACTACTAAAATTACTGCTCGGCTACGACACATCATACTTACAAAGAAATTTGCGCATACCAGAATTTGCGCGCGAACTCAAACAAAAACTTGAACAAAGAATAAACGAACTCAAAGACCAAGGACTGCTGGACAACGAAGGATTCATATCAGACAAAGGAATAGACTTAGCAGCAGTCGTACTCTACGTCGAAGAACTCGAAAGCCTGCACGCACAAGGACTCATCGACAAAGGCGCCACACAAGCACAATACGGAGAAAAAAGCGACCTGCGAAATTACAAAAAAGGCGACAGCTACAAATCAGTGGCAGTAAGAGCAACCATTTCAAAAACAGCAAAAAGAGGAAGAACAAAAGCAACACTACAAGACATAAGCATAAACACAAAAATATCAAAAGGAAAAACAACAGTCATTTATGCACTCGACGCATCAGCAAGCATGAAAGGAACAAAACTCGAACTCTGCAAAAAAGCAGGCATAGCACTCGCCTACAAAGCAATATCACGCAACGACAGCGTCGGCATAATCTCATTTGCATCACGCATCAAAACCAGCATCGAGCCAACAACAGACTTCAGCGAAGTACTGCACCACATAACAAAAATCAGCGCAGCAGAACAAACAAACTTCAACAACGTAATCGACAAAACACTTGAAATGTTCCCAAACGACAAAAACACAAAACACCTGCTTATTTTAACAGACGCACTGCCAACAGTAGGCAATGAACCGGAAAAAGAAACCATAAACGCAGTCTCGCGCGCAACAAACCAAAGAATAACAACATCTGTCATTGGAATAAATTTAGATGCCAAAGGAACAAAACTCGCAGAAAGCATAGCACGCGCAGGCAAAGGAAGATTCTTTGTAGTGAAAAATTTAAGTGAACTCGACAAAATAGTATTAGAAGACTATTACGCAATAGCATGATACGGCACAGGAAATAAAGCAAATAAACAAGTGCGCCGGCGCCGGGAGTTCCAACAAAGTGGTTGAAAACCACAAGTGTCACGAACCGCCGATTGATATGCATCAAGGCGCTTCGTGAGCACTTTCGAATTCTTGAAATTCGAAAGCTTTTTGAAC
>CAYPAC010000136.1:0-3968 GCA_964408615.1 uncultured Methanosarcinales archaeon | reverse complement strand
TGTTGTCGTCATGTTAAGAACTCATAATTGTGGTGAATTAAGAAAACAGGATATTAAGAAAGAAGTTTCTTTGTGTGGCTGGGTTCAGAGCAGGCGGGATCATGGCGGCATTATTTTTATTGACTTAAGGGACCGTTTTGGATTAACACAGGTTGTTTTTGATCCTAACCATAATAAACAATCACATACAATTGCTGAAAAATTAAGAAGAGAATGGGTTATTCAGACAGCAGGTCATGTTAGATTAAGAGGAGAAGGTTTAACAAATACAAAACTTCCTACTGGTGAAATAGAAGTTATTACTGACACAATTAATGTTCTTAACGAGAGTGAAGTTCCTCCTTTGGAGATTGAAGACCGTTCTGAAGCTGCTGAAGATATGCGGTTGAAGTATCGTTATCTTGATTTGAGGCGTCCTATGATGCAGCACAAAATTTTAGCAAGACACAACGCCGCACAAGCTGTTAGAGACTATCTCAGTAGTCAAAACTTTTTGGAAGTTGAAACTCCTTTGCTTGTCAAAACTACTCCAGGTGGTGCGCGTGTTTTCAAAGTGCCGAGCAGGGTTCATACTGGTTTGTTTTATTCTCTTCCGGAAAGTCCTCAGCTGTACAAACAATTGTTAATGGTTGCTGGCGTTGACAGGTACTTCCAGCTGGCAAGATGTTTAAGAGATGAAGACTTGAGGGCTGACCGTCAGCCTGAATTCACTCAGATTGATTTAGAAATGTCTTTTGTTGACGAAAAGGATGTTCAGACTGTTGTTGAAGGGATGATAACACATGTTTTCAAAAAAGTTTTGAATGTTGATGTTAAAACTCCTTTTCAGAGAATTTCTTATTATGATGCAATGTCTAAGTTTGGTTCTGATAAGCCTGATTTAAGATTTGGTCTCGAACTCGTTGATGTCAGTGATGTTGTGCAGCATTCTGATTTTAGTGTTTTCACATCAGCTCTTGACAAGAAAGGTATTGTTACTTGCCTGAATGCAGTTGATTGTGGGAAATTCTCTCGAACAGACATTGAAGCCTTAATTGAAGTTGCAAAGGTTCATCATGTTCAAGGATTGGCGTGGGCTAAAGTGACAAAAACCGGGCTTGATAGTTCAATTACAAAATACTTGAACAAAGACGTGCAGGAAAAACTAATCTCAAAAATGAAAGCCAAGGATGGTGATTTGTTGTTGTTTGTTGCTGAACAGTTTAAGACTGCTGTTACTGCTTTGGGTGCTGTTAGATTAGAGCTTGCAAAAAAACTTAGTCTTATCAAAGAGAATGATTTCAAGTTTTGTTGGGTTGTTGATTTTCCTTTGTTTGAGTTTAATGATGAAACTCAGCGCTGGGACGCTACTCATCACATTTTTACAATGCCTAAAGAGGAAGATATGCAGTATTTAGAGGAAGATCCTGGGAGGGTTCGTGCTAAATTATATGATGTTGTGCTCAATGGTACAGAGCTTGGCGGTGGAAGCATTAGAATTCATCGCAAGGACATACAAATTAGAACATTAAAAGTTCTTGGCATTGATTACGAGGAAGCAGAAAAAAGATTTGATTTTCTCTTAAACGCGTTCAAATATGGTGCTCCTCCGCACGGAGGGATTGCGTTGGGTTTTGACAGATTAGTAACTGTAATGCTTGGATTAAATGACATTCGGGAAGTCATTGCTTTCCCGAAAAACAAAGAAATGCAGAATCCAATGGACAATAGCCCTCAGGAATGGACTGCTGAATTTCTTAAAGAACTGCGTTTGAAAGTTGATGTTGTGAAAAAATCAAAATAATAATCTGCTAAGATTCTTTATGCAGTGGCTATCATTTGCATTATAGGAGATTCAAGATTGTTCATTGTTATAGTGACGATGACAATCGAAAGCTTTTTATAGTATGGTTACCTATTAGGTAACTATGTTTGAGGTTCCGTATTATGGATTGAGGGCGTATGCTTTATTGTATTCAAGGTATGGCTCAAGAGAAACTTTTCGGCAATCTGTGTTAGACTGGATTGTTAGCGAAAGTATGAGGAAAAAAATATTCTCAACATTGTTATGGGCTGGCTGGATAAGGAAGGTTTCAAGAACCGCATATAAATGCATATCACCTGAGGAAGTTTTCAAGCATTTGTTGGATTTTAAAGTGCCAGAAATAATAAAAGAATCAACAAGACCTTATGCTTTCAGTGGCTTGTCTGCAATTGAAATTTGGAGTGATTATGTTTATGTTCAACGCGGGCGTGAAAGATCGCCGTATTTCATAAAAGTATTAAAACGCGATTTGAGATACTGGAAAAATTTTTTTAACATAAGAAACATTCCCCACTATATAAATAAAGGTTCAAACATTGGAGAATTTGTCATCTTAATTCCTGTAAACAAAATAACTTTTGCTGAAAAAGATGGTTTGAAAGTTGATACATTAAAAATAACCATGAATGGCGCAAAAAAAAATGAAATGTTTGCATACGCATATAATTATATGAGAAATAAGCGAGGTTAATTATGCTATACTTATTGGAAGTCAGGGAAAAAGCAATTTTTGAAACACTGAAGGCATTAAAAGACTGTAACTTTATTGTAATTGGCGGTTATGCAATTAATGTGTATACACAACCAAGATTCTCTGTTGATTGCGATATTGTAATTAAACATAATGAAGAGTCCAAAGTCCGCAAAATTCTTGAGGACATGGGTTACAATAAAGAAAATGAAAGTAAAATAAAAACACAGTATCACGGAGAATTCATTCGTTATGAAAAGAACATCGAAAATAATTTCAAAGTGAGCATTGATTTGCTGATAGACAAAGTGGTCGATAGACAAACAAACGCAATTCTGGAAGCTGACTGGATTTTCAACAATTCAGCAGCCAAAATTTTGAAAGGAAAAACAATTCAAGAAAAAATTACTGCCAAAATTCCGAGTGTTGAATGCTTGATTGTTATGAAATTATTAAGTTGTAGAAACACAGACGTAAGGGATATTTTTATGATGTTGCCAAAAGCCAAAAATTTAAAGTTGATAATGCGTGAAGTTTCAGTTCGAACAAATTTTGACAAGCGGTTTGTCAAACTTAAAGAAAAAGTTATGACAAAGGATTTTAAAAATAATCTTCAAGGGGTTTTTGGGTTTGTTCCTGAAAAGATATTCGACAAACACAAGCAATTGGTTATTGCGCTTGGAAAATCAAATATTTTTTAAATACTGGATTCAAAACACAATGTTATGGACATCACTCCGGACATTGTTAAAAAAATAGCAAGTCAAGCACGTCTTAATCTTAGTGATGATGAAATTAAACAATTTATGCCGCAGCTTAAGGAAATTCTTGCTGTGTTTTCTGAACTTGATAAAATTGATACAAACAATGTTCAACCTTCGTTCCATCCTATTGAAATAAAAAATGTTTCTCGTGAAGATACTGTTGGAATATGTCTTTCTCAAGACGAAGCTTTGTCATTAACACCTCACAAGCGTAATGGTTATTTCAGGGGGCCAAAAACATTATGAGTGTAAAAAACTTTGTTGCGGCAGTTAAAGAAGGCAGTGTTGACATTCTTAAAAATACTGAAAAAGCACTGGCGGAAATGCACAAAATTAATGAGGAATTTCATTACTTCACGGCATTTGATGAAAGTGTTATTGAACAAGCAGGAATTATTGACAAGAAAGTGCGTAAAGGAACTGCCGGTAGGCTTGCTGGTGTTTTGATTTCTGTTAAGGACTGTATTTGTGTTAAAGGTGTTGAATCCACTGCAGGCAGTGCAATTCTTAAAAATTACAAGCCTTTGTTCGATGCTGCTGTTGTCGAGCGTTGCAGGTCAGAAGATGCAATAATTATTGGCAAAACTTCACAAGACGAATTTGGTTTTGGTGGTTTTAGCACAAATGTTGGTAAGGGTTTTAGATTTCCTCTGATGCCTTTGGAAAAAACAAGAAGTTGTGGTGGCAGTTCTGGCGGGGATGCAGGAAG
>CAYPAC010000135.1:0-4001 GCA_964408615.1 uncultured Methanosarcinales archaeon | reverse complement strand
TTTTTTGTCTCACTATTCCTTCTGTGAAATAAAATTTGTCTAGGTGTTTGCTTCTGATATTTCGTATCATTAGTCTGTGTGATTCTGGTAGTTTGCTTATTCGGATTGTGAATCCTTTGACATCGCCTTGTGTTTCTATGTGGCTTAGTGCTATTTCTGCTGCTTTGAGTCCTTCGTCTGGCTGGTCAAGTAGGTAGTCTGCTATTTCTGGCTCGTATTGGCTTATGTCTGGAAATGATACTGATAAAAATTTTTCTCCTTTTCTTGCTTTTTCTGCTAACTGTGCGTAATAGTTTTTTTCTAAGAAGTCTTTGAGTTTTTCAACAAGTTCTGTTGCGTCCATTATTCCCCCGTAAATAAGGGGTAGGCGGCATTATAAAACGACGTCGATTATTGTGAGTTTTTCAGTTAGAGGAACTGCGGGGTCTTCTATTTTATCTCACTTTCTTCAAATTCTCTATTAATTTATCTAACACTTTGTGTACTTCTTCTTCGCTTTTTGTTCCTGTGCAGACTATTTTCCCATTAGAAAACAAAAGGAATGTTGCTTTCTGGTCAGGTAACTTATAAACTAGTCCTGGGAATTGTTCTGGTTCGTATTCTGTATTGTCTAATTTCATTGCCAGCACGTTCAAATTTAAGTCCATGCCTACACTTCCTGCTGCTACTATGTTTTGTATTTTTACTTCTGGGAATTCTTTGATTTTGACATTGATTTTTTCCAGACTTTTTATTATTTTTCTTATTGATTCGTGTACATTTGCCATTGTGCGTGCGCCTGTGCATACTATTTTGCCTGAGCTGAATATGAGCGCGCTTGTTTTTGGTTCTTTTATCCTTATTACTAAGCCAGGGAATTGTTCTGGGTTGTATTCTGTATTGCTGAGTGTGGCCGCCATTTTTTCAAGGGGGATGTCGTGTCCTAATGATGCAGAAACTACTATGTTGACTACTTCTATTTCTCTTTTGTCTTTTTTGACTTCTTTTTGTTTTGTTTTTCCTTTTTGTTTTTTTGCAGCCATGGTGTTCCCCCGACGATAGTATTTAAAGCATTTATAAATGACAGTGTATTTAAACCTGTTGTTTTATTCAGTGTATTTTGAAGATTTTTCTTAACAGCATGCTGAATATTATTGTTGTTATAAAGTACGTGCCTAACCACCCAAGTTCAATAAAACCTAAGTTTAGCAGTGTTCCTGCGTCTGTGAAGTGTGTTTGCATCCATCCAAAAATAATTATGATTGGCAAGAATGTTATTAGTGTTGGTTTCATGCTGTGGCGCATGTATTGCATGTTGGTTTCCATGACTTTTTTGTGGATTTCCATTGCTTTTTCTGGTTGTTGTTTGAGTTGTTTTGCTTGTTCTTGGAGTGTTTTTATTTCTTGTTTTAGTTCTTTCATTACTGATTGGTTTGTGGTCCATTTGTAGACGAGTGTTGTTAGTAGTGCTATGAAGAAACTCAGTGCGGTTATTCCCCAGAGGGGTGGTGGTATTAAAAATGGTGCAAGAATTAAGTTTAATGTACTGTTTAAACTGTTTAATATTCCCATTTATCCTCCCATGAATTTTTTTAGGAGCGGATTCATATCTACCATGTGTTGTCGTGCTATGTCTTCATAAAGTTTGTACACAATCATTACAGTTAATAGCAACCCTGTTCCATTTGTTAGGGCTCCTGATATGTCTGCTATTCCTGCGAGGAATCCTACTGCTATTGCTCCCATGACTGTTAGTGGGGTTATGTATCTTTGTAGTAATCGTTCAAGCACTCTTTCATCTCTTCTAAATCCAGGTATGGATAGTCCTGTTGACATGATGTTTTTTGCTTGGCTTTTTGCATCCATTCCGCTTGTTTGTACCCAGAACCAAGAGAATATTACTGAGCCTGTGATTAATATTAGCAGGTATGCTGCTGCGTGTGCTAAATCTGTTGGTAAAATGCTTCCTCTTATGAATTTTCCTACTATGTCTGGGCTGTACATCCATGCTACTAGTCCTGTTGCAGGTGTGTTTCCTACGAATGTTCCCAGTATCGGGTAGCCTTTGTTTTGTAATAGTCTTGCCCATAATTGTATGTTTGCCATGAATGCTGATACTAAAATTACAGGTATGTTTGATGTGTATATGAAGTTTAGTGGCCATCTTATGCCGTGTCCTCTTATGCGTCCAAATGAGAGGGGTATTTCTATTTTCATTGCTTGTGAGAATACTGCTATTACGAATATTACTATTGTTGATACAACTCCTGCGAGCATTAGGAATGCGTTTTGTGGGTCTCCTGCTGCAAGGCTTTGGAATAAGGCAGGTATTGCTCCTGTTGCTATTGATGGGTTTGTGGGTGATGGCAGTGGGGATAGCGCTCTGATGAATACTGATTGTGATACTCCTGCTGCGATAAATAAGCTGATTCCTGAGCCAAATCCCCATTTGCTGACTACTTCGTCCATGAACATTATTAGTATGCCGCCTAAAAATAATTGGAAGACAAGGAGTAATTGTAATTGCAGGTATGCTGGTGTTCCTAATAATTCTGGTGCAGGTGCCAGTCCTCCCATGAATATATAGATTATTGCTTCAAATATTATGAATGCGAGTGCGCTTATTTTTTGTATGCCTTGGTATTTTTGTCGTCCTTCGTGTGTTTTTGTGTCGAACTTTAGTATTCCTGAGCCGTTTAACAGTTGTAGTACTATTGATGCAGTTACTAATGGCCCTATGCCGAGTGATAGTATTGAGCCAAAGCTTGCGCCTAAAATTATTGATAGTATTTCAAATCTTTGCAGTGAGTTTTGTCCCAGTCCGAATAACGGGACCATGCTTAGTACAAAAAATAGCACTAAAACTATGCCTGTCCATTTTAGTTTTTCCTTGAAGGATAATTTTTTTTGTTTTGGTGGCGCAACTTCAGGGAGGTTTAGAAGTATTGAGTTATACCAGCTCATTGTGTTTTTTCAGCTGTTATTACACTGCCTCCTGCAGCGCTTATTTTTTTGATTGCTTTTTCTGTTGCTTTTTGTATGGTTAATTTGTATGTTTTTGTTGCTTTTCCTTTGCTTAATAGTTTAGTGTATCCAATTTCTTGCAGGTTTATTTCATGTGTTTTTCCACTTATCATTGTTTTTTTTTCAGCTGTCCATTTGGGAAGTTTTTCTTCTATGTCTGCTATGTTGATAATTTTATCTTCATTTAATCTGCCTTTTGGCTTAAATCCGTGTTTTCCTAAATATTTTGGGTTTTCTTTGTTTAGCCAGTTTGATGGTTTTTGTGAGTGTGCTTTTTTTCCTCTTCCTGCATTGCCTGCGCCTCCTCTTTGTCCTGAGTTTCTGTGTACTAATCCCCAGCCGTGTGTTCGCGTGCCGCGCATTCTGGTTATTTTTTTTCTTTTTTTGACAACCATTTACATCATCCTCTTAAGAAGGTCGTTGATTGTTTGTCCTCGGTATCCGTATGCTCCTTTGTTTTTGAAGCTTAGTTTTATTCCTTTTCTTCCAAGGCCTTTAATTGGCGGGGTTAAGTGGTATGTTTTTTTGTCTGGATACTTTTTTTGGAGTGTGTTTATTGTTTCTTCGCTTGCTTCTCCCCAGGTTATGTCTGGTGCTAAGAGGTTTAATTGTCCTTTGACTGCTGGTGTGTCTTCTGTAATTATTACTGAGTATTTTTTTGTTAGCCTCAATAATTTTAGGCTGGTTTTTCTTTTTGGGTTCATGCCCACTTGCCCTCTTATTCGTATGATTGCAATTTTTGTCATTTTATGCTTTTTGTCTTTCTTTTATGCCTGTTTTTTCTGGTTTTGTTTTCCTTCACCACCGCTTCCAGCTTTGCTTGAGCCGCAACTAATTCCGCCGGCAATGCCTTATCTGCGAACATCACTGCTTTAAGATCAATGCCATAATATTCTTCTAGCTTATGTCCGTGTTCTGACCCAGTGTCATGAAAAATTTTGCTAGTTTTATCCTGCAATTCCTGCAACTTTTTCATCACTTCTTCCCGATCTTTCATT
>CAYPAC010000134.1:0-4015 GCA_964408615.1 uncultured Methanosarcinales archaeon | reverse complement strand
GGTCAAACGGCATCCTGTCACTTAAATTTTGCTCGCAAAATCGACGACAAATTTCACACCAATCAATAAAATTGCAATTAAAACTATCTTTCTGAAACTGGTTTGCGGCACTTTATGTACGATGCGCTTACCGACATAAGATCCTGCAACTGCAACAATCAAAAAAACAGGAATGCTTGAATAGTAATCCTGCGTGAGAAAACCCTGCGCGAAATACACACTAACCCGCGAAACGTCGACAAGTAATGCAATTATTGCAGCAGTAGCAACATAAATATTTTTTTTCACGTTCATAGCAGTAAAAAATGTTGCCCTTAATGCACCACCAGTACCAACAATTCCTGCAAAAAAACCAGACAGAACACCGCCAAAAAGACTGTTAATGTTTGTTCTTTTCAGACGGAATTGCGGCATTACTAACGAACCAAGCGAAAAAACAAAAAGAAACAAACCCAACAAAAATTTAAGCACTGCAGGATCTGTCAATGACACGAGAAATGCAGCAACAACTGTGAAAACAATGCTGGGCAGTCCAAAATACAACAGCAAGTTTTTGTCAACATTTCTCCAAAACCAAAAAACCCTGCCAACATTGCCAAACAAATGAAAAAATGCCACAATAACAAGCGCTGTTTTGAAATCAAGAAAATACAATGCCAATGGCATAAAAATTGTTGACGAGCCAAATCCAACAATCGTGCCAAGAATTTCTGCCACAAATGCAACAAAAAACAACGTGAAAGGAAGCATGATGATAGAAATTTTTATTGTTATATAAATTATACTCTTGCTTCAAGCGGAATAAAGCCAACAGTTTCAAGAATTTTGTCAACTCTACGGTCTGTTGAGAAAGCAATCGAGACAGGAAGATTTTTTTCGTCGTCAACATAAGCACGACTAATTGCACTTTGATTATTATGACTCAAAGTTCCACGTTCATCTGTTACAAAAGCTTGATCACGCACATGAAAATACACCCTCATTTCATCCATTTTTTATCACTCCTTAATTTTTTCAATTGCTTTCTGCACAAATTCCTTTCCGGTCTTGGCGGCTTTAACAACATACTCAGCATAATGCTCCATAAACGCTGAAATATCCCTTATCCTGTTGCCCCACTTCTCAATAAAAACAACATTTTCGACTGGAAATTTCGGCGGGGTTGCAGGAGTTTCGTCAGCATAACCAATTGTGATAACGGCATAAGGTGTTATACTGACAGGAATATTTAAAGCTCTCCTTAACATGTCGTCATTAAACGCACTAACCCAGCAACTGCCTAAACCCTGATCATTAGACGCAATCAGCATGTTCTGCGCGGCAGCAGCTGAATTTTGTATTGAATAAAGCTTTCTGCCGCGCTCACCATAAAAACGTTCGCTTTTCTCAGGCTGAGAACAAATAACAATATGAACAGGAGCAGATTCCATCCAATACTGCTGCAAGCAGGCTTCTGCAATTTCTTTTTTTGCAGACAATTCAGTCACGAGAATAAACTTCCAGTCCTGAATGTTGCCAGCAGAAGGAGCATTCCTACCTGCATCCAAAATTTCACCGACCTTCTCAAACTCAACAGGCTCATCAAGATATTTACGAATGCTTCTGCGAGTTCTGATACATTCCAATGTGTCCATCAAACAGAAATGGGACTTACTGGTATTTAATAATTACTCAAAATAAATATCATGAATAGGATTTCGAGAGGTTTTTAAACAACACACTGATTCAACACTTATGCTTTACTCACAACTTGTCCAACTCTACAAACAACTCGAAAGCACAACAAAAAGACTGCAAAAAACAAACTATCTTGCACAATTCTTAACAACAATTCAAGATGATGAAATAGAACACATCATGCTTCTAACCCAAGGCAGAGCATTTCCGCAATGGGATGCGCGAGTAATAGGATTGGCAGACAAATCATTAGTAAAAGCAATTATTATTGCAACAGGCAAAACAGCAGAAGAGATAGAACAAACATGGAAAACAACAGGTGATTTAGGCAACACAGCAGCAACAACCATTGCAACAAAAAAACAAGCAACACTCTTTTCAGAACCACTCACGACAAAAAAAGTCTTTGAAAACCTGCAAAAAACAGCATCAATAGAGGGCGAAGGAACAGTTGACAGAAAATTGCAGTTAATTGCAGAACTCTTAACAAGCGCCACCCCTGAAGAAGCACGCTACTTAGTAAGAACCTTCCTGGAAGACCTGCGCATAGGGCTTGGCGACGGAAGCATCAGAGATGCAATAGTCTGGGCATGCTTTGGCACAGAATTACAACTAAATTATGACGAGAAAGAAAATGAACTTAACCTAAACGAAGAACAAAGACAAACATACAACAAATATGTTCAAGCAGTGCAAGATGCCTGCGACCTTAGCAATGATTTTGCACAAGTAATCCTGCTTGCAAGAAAAGGAATGGAAGAATTAAAAAAAACAAGTCTCGAACCAGGAAAACCATGCAATGTCATGCTTTATCCAAAAGCAAAAAACATAAAAGAAGCATTTGAAACAGTCGGCACGCCAGCAGCGTTCGAGTACAAATACGACGGATTTCGCCTGCAAATACACAAAAATGAGGACGATGTAAAATTATTCACAAGAAGACTGGAAAATGTCACGCAACAATTTCCAGACGTTGTTTCAGCAGTCATGGCAGCAGTCACTGCAATAACTTGCATTATCGATGCAGAAATTGTCGGCATAGATTTAATGACTGGAAAGTACATACCATTCCAAAACATTTCACAACGCATCAAACGCAAACATGACATAGCTGCAATGGCACAAAAATATCCAGTAGAAATAAACGCATTCGACATTATTTACTATGAAGGAACAGCGCTATTGGACAAAGAATTCTCACAAAGAAGACAAATTCTTACAAAAATCATAACACACTGTGATAAAAAGATAACAACAGCACACCAAAAAATAATTCATGAGGATAAAGAAGCAGAACAATTCTATCAGCAGGCGCTTTCTTTAGGATTTGAAGGAATAATGATAAAAAGTTTAAAAGGCATATACAAACCAGGAACACGTGTAGGCTACGGAGTCAAACTAAAACCAATCATGGAAACACTTGATGTCGTCATTGTTGGAGCAGAATGGGGGGAGGGAAAACGCTCAGAATGGCTAAGCAGCTTTATGATTGCAGTTCGCGATGAAAAAGGAGAGATAGTTGAGATTGGAAAAGTTGGAACAGGAATCAAAGAGAAAGATGAGGAAGGCATAAGCTTTAATTATTTCACTGAAGTACTTAAACCACACATCACCAAACAAGAAGGAAAAACTGTTCTTGTCAAACCAATTGTTATTATTGAAGTAGCCTACGAAGAAATACAGCAGTCACCAACCTACAATTCAGGATATGCACTGAGATTTCCAAGATTTGTAAGAATAAGAGACGACAAATCACTACAAAACATATCAACAAAACAAGATGTAGAAAAATTGTATAAAGAACAAAGAGGAAGAGGTGCCAATAAATTTTATATCACATAATAACACATACGCCCCTGCTGGGATTCGAACCCAGATCCCGAGGACCGCAACCTCGTATTCTATCCAAGTTATACTACAGGGGCAAAGATGGATATTCATCAAATGCAGATTCTTTATAAAGTTTTATACAAGCCTTGCCCAGCTTTAAATACAAAGCATTTCTTTCATGTATTATGCAACACATAAAAACAACTGAGATTTTTTTCTTAATAATTCTTTTCTTAGCATCAATTTATTTATTGTTCACAAACCTCGACACCAGAAGCTTCTGGACAGGAGATGAAGCAACAAGCGCGTTTGTGTCAAAAAGTGTTGCGAAATACGGGCTTCCGTACTGTTTTTATGAAAACAAAATAATTGAAGATGAACAGACATGGTGTAAAAACAAAATTTATATAGATTCTTTGTGGTTGCACAATTATTTGAGCGCATTAAGCATTATTTTATTTGGATTCAGTGTGTACTCAGCAAGACTGCCATTTGCAGTTCTTGGAAT
>CAYPAC010000133.1:0-4023 GCA_964408615.1 uncultured Methanosarcinales archaeon | reverse complement strand
TGTAAATTTGAAAGTTGCCACTCCGGGTTTCGCTTTGAGCTCAACCACGGAGCGTTCTCGCTTCGCTCAGGCAACTTTCAAAAGTACTTGGAAGAACACGAACGCTCAGGTCTTCATCCACAGGTTTTTGAACACAGCGGCGTTCGACCGAGCGTTCTTCCAAGTAAAGAAGAATTTCCTTTTGAAGAAGAAACTCAAAGAGCGATTAATGCTGCTCGAAAATTAGGTGTTTGGCCTGAGCCTATGAAACTGTATCGTCATTTGTCAAAAAGTGGTGGTGGTTTGCTATTTCGTGTACCTGCTGATTTAGAAAGACAACTTAATCTTAACGAAAACACAGAAATCGGCATAACAAAAATTGGCAACAAAATTGTTATTGCGCCAGAAGTTAATAGCCGAAAATGAATCCGGAAATATTTGTGGAATTGAGCAAAATATTGGTTGTGGCTGTCTTTGTTACTGGATTTATCCGCTTGCTCAGACAGCCAGTGATTATTGGCTATATTTTAAGCGGCATTGTTTTGGGTCCTGTGGTTCTTAATATTGTAAGCTCTGCTGATACGCTATCTGCTTTTTCACAGATTGGTGTGGCTTTGCTGTTATTTATGGTTGGGTTAAACTTAAATCCGCGTGTTATTAAAGAAGTGGGTAAAATTTCCTTGATTACTGGCATTGGGCAGGTGCTCTTTACCACGATTATTGGTTTTTTAATTGCAAGGATGCTTGGGTTTTCGACTGTTGTTTCAGTGTACATTTCTGTTGCTTTGGCTTTCAGCAGTACTATTATTATTATGAAATTGTTGTCTGATAAAAGAGAGTTAGAAACACTTTATGGCAGAATATCAATTGGTTTTCTTATTGTACAGGATTTTATTGTAATAGCAATATTACTATTAATCTCTTCTTTAAACAGCGGAATAAACTTAACATATTTGGCTGTTGAATCAATTCTAAAAGGAATTATCGGAATTATTATATTATTTATATTCACAATATATTTTCTGCCATCATTAACTAAGCTTGTAGCCAGATCTCAGGAATTTTTGTTGCTTTTCTAAATTGGTTGGTGTTTTGCCATTGCATCACTTTTCTATTATTTAAATTTTTCAATAGAGGCTGGTGCTTTGCTTGCGGGCATATCACTGTCATTATCTCCTTATCATTTTGAAATAAGCTCAAAAATGAAGTCATTAAGGGATTTTTTCCTGATTATATTCTTTATTATATTGGGCTCACAAATGATTTTTTCAAATATTATTCAGAATTTAGGGACTATAATCTTGTTGTCGCTATTTGTGCTGGTAGGTAATCCAATAATTGTCATGACTCTTATGGGGTTGTTTGGTTATACAAAAAGAAATAGTTTTCTTGCTGGACTTACCGTTGCACAAATAAGCGAATTTTCTTTAATCGTTGTAGCTATGGGTGTGTCTGTAGGTCATGTAACAAACGAGACACTGTCTTTAGTTACTGCAATTGGGTTGATTACATTTGCAGGTTCAACATACTTGATACTTTACTCTCACAAGATTTACTTTGTTTTATCCAGATTCCTGACTATTTTTGAAAGAAAAGGCAAAAAAGTTGATGAGCACAAACACCATAAAGAAGACAAGTATGATATAATTCTTTTTGGATATAATAGAATAGGGTTTGATATTCTTGAATCGCTTAAAAAAATTAAAAAGAAATTTCTTGTTGTAGATTACGACCCTGAAGTCATCGCAAAACTTTCCAAAGAAGGATATAATGGACGGTATGGTGATGCAAATAATTCTGAGCTTTTAAATGAATTAAACCTATCAAAAGCAAAAATGGTCATATCCACAATTCCAATGGTCGATACAAACTTGTTGTTAATCAATAAAATTAGGGAAGAAAACAAAAAAGCAATTATTTCTGTTGTTTCCCATCAAATAGATGACGCCATCTTGCTTTATGATGAAGGAGCAACATATGTTCTTATGCCCCACTTTTTAGGGGGAAAACAATTTTCTGCTATGATAGAAGATAACAAATTCAACATAAATAAATTCTTAAAAGAAAAAATTGTTCATTTAAAGCATCTTAAATACAGAAAGCAGATAGGGCATGAACATCCAAAACACGAACATCGTTAACTTAAATCTTTCTGTCATCCTTTCAAATACTTCGCAACTGCTTGTCTTCTTCGTTCTTGTTTTTCAACTGCACATGCTAAATCGTGTGCGTAATCATAATTCAGTCCTGCAAGCATTACGTTTTGTTCGTATTTCTCGTGTGCTATGATGAAGTCCCATTCTTTTTTGAATGCTTCTTCTATCCAGATATGGTGTGCAGGCATGTAAGAATATACAAGATGGTGTCCTCCTTGTATGAATTTTGGGTCAAAATATTTTCTGACTATTGTTCCGTCGACAACACTGCATCTTAGTCCTGTATCAACAGGAAAAGAATAAATTTCTACTTCAAGATTGTGCGGTTTTGGCTGTAAAAATTCATCACAGACTTTTTTTCTTGCTTCTGAATATGGAATTCCTTTTTCAAGCAGTTGTTTTTCAAGCGCATGTAATTTTTCATAAAATTCTTTTTCTGCAGATAATACTGTGTCTATCCATAACTCTTCTTCAGGAATATATGCATACATTGTTTTGCTGCCTACTCCGCTGAAGTCTACATCAATCTTATTCCTAATCTCAAATCCGTCAACAATTTTTGTGTTCACAGTGAGTATTCTTTGTATTTTGTAATGCAAGGATTGCCTTGCGCAACATGCATTGTTTTGTGTGATGTGCTAATTATTATTGAAGCAAGTGTTGTTAAACATTCTTTACTGTGCTTTTCTGCTTCGTATTCGTGCCTGCAGATTGAGCTTGGATAGTCTGCATGGTTTGACAGTATTTGTTTTAGTTCTTCCATTGTTAATTCTTGTGTTTCTGCTTTTCGCAAAATTTTTTTTAGGCGTTTGTAGCGTTGCTGTGAGCTTGAAGATGGTTTATTTGTCAGCGCGTGAAGGTCTTTTGACAGGCAGTGGTTTGTGTGGTAGGCAGGCAGTGTTTTTAATTGGATAAGTGAATGTTTTGTTGCTGTTGTTTCTGCAAAAAATTGTTTTTTTGGTGTGGCTAATGAATAATTGCCTCCGACTGCGCGTTCAATTGTAATAATCGTTTTTACTGCTGAGCTTATTTTTTCTTGGTCAAGTATTGCTCTACAGACAAAATTTTTTATGACGCCAATCCTGCAGTCAAGTGAAGAAATTGAATTTCCCGCCATTGCTATTCCTTTGCTGTTTATGCCTGCTGATGAACCTGCAAGTGTTCCTACGTAGCCAACTGACAAGAATGCAGGTTTTCTTTTTTGTTGTGCGCAAACAATATAAAGTGGTTGTGCAGGATACATTAAATAGTCTTCGTTGTGTGCAATTACTGTGCTGTTGTCGACTCGCGCGATAAGCGTGCTGCATTTTTCAAGGAATTTGTTTGGTTCTGTCCAGTTAAGTTCTTCTGTACAACTGAGTGTGAACATCGTTTTGAAATCTATGCCTGCTCCAGCTGCCATTCCTTTGATTTCTTCAATATACTCTGGAAATGCACGTTTGCATGCTGGTAAAAATTTTTGTGTAGAGTCGACAAGAGTGCCGAAACTTTTGTTTGTCATTTTTTCATAATCTTGTTTTATGTTTGCCAGAAATATTGAAATGTCTTTTTTTAGTTTTTCTCCGATTGAAAGTCCAATTTCATAATTTGTGCCTTCTGCTTGTATGAAAGGAATTTGTTCAGGAAAAACTGTCATGAACCATTGCTTGTAAAGTTTGTCTTCAAGTTCGTCGTGGTCATGCCAGTTTTGCAGGAAGAATTGTTTGTTTATTTTTCGATAACCGCCTGTTTGTTTTGCAGGATCGCTTACGAGTAATTCTTTGTCATTGAATCCGTAAATTACTACATAATGTCCTTCATCAAGCACATGGTGTTTTGGCGGTTTTCTTCCTTCATATTCCTGATAAGCAACTAAGACTGGCAATCCTGACTTTATGCAGGATTCAAC
>CAYPAC010000132.1:0-4037 GCA_964408615.1 uncultured Methanosarcinales archaeon | reverse complement strand
TAAGCTTTCTTCTATTTTTGAGATAAGCGATAGCGAAACATTTGCCCGCTTGGCAAAAGCCTGCTGAGTAATACCAAGATGTTTCCTAATCTCCTTCAAACGCTTAATATCAAACATAGTATTCGTTTAAGAATTGAAGTAGTATATAAATATTCGTATCTGATTAATGCCTCGTGAATTTAACGCCATCACGGTTATACGTTCCTAAGTGGGACTGGTAGTATTTTTTAATAGCTTTGTTTCCTAAGTCTGTGAGCAAACCAAGTTCTTTTCTTGTCTTCAAGGCAAATGCCCAAGCAAACCTTTCCTCTATCTTTTTGGCCTTCCTATCATCTGAATTCTTATGAAATCCGGTATTCGTTCTTGATAATTGTTCTGTAACCGAACAACTTTCCTGAAAAAATTGCGGATTAGGATGTTGCGCCAAGTATTTTTGCCATCTTTCATCATAAAGCACAGAATGACCTATCTCATGAAAAACAATTAAAATTTCTATCTCGCGCTCCAAGGCAGTAACATTTAATTGGATTTCAGGACGCTGTTTACGATAACAACAATCATTAAAACAAACCGCAAATGGAGTCTCCACAGGAACAAACGCCCAATGTTCTGGAATTATCAACAAATCTCTTAAATTTATTCTCTTGCCATTTGCGTAATAAAAGAATGAAGAGCCGTTTGAAATCGTGTCATCTTTGTCCTCAAAATATTCAAGTCTGTTTCCGCTATAATATTCTATTTTTCCTCGAGGCTCAACACGTCCATTGTAAAAGTCTATGGGCATTGGAACACAAAATTATCTGTTCTATTAAAACATCGCTGTTTAATTTATTCTTTTCAGAATGACAATCATTAAAAACAAAGAAAGAATAAAAGGAAAAAAATAGGGGCAGTCGTCCAATGGACAGGATACGTGCCCGCTAAGCTCGAGATCTGGGTTCAAGTCCCAGCTGCCCCGCGATATATTTTGTGGGGGTTTTTCCCACTTATTTTCTTAACAAAACTTTAATGTTTATAAGGTTGCTGGTTTGAAAAATTATTTTTGTTTCTTTCTATTAATTGTTCCATACATTCTTTCTCTTGGAATTTCTTTCAACTGCACAATTCCTTCTGAATGCTTTTCAACAGAAACCTCGCCCAACAAATTAAATGGTTCGGTTCCAAGCTGTTGATAAACTTCCCCCAACAACCATTTTTTGGCTTTATCTTTAAAATCTGGATTAACAATGCTTGTTGATAAAGGCATGTTAATTGGATTGTAGTGTTTTTCAAGGTCACTAATTGCTTTTTTTAATGCTTCTTCCAGCAACCACGCATCAAAACGTTCATATGATAAATCCAATGTTCCAAAACGTCCATAAAGACGAACTGCACGCGAGAATGTCGCATTGACATCATCTGCAATTACAAGCGCATCACGTTTTTCAGGGGTATCAATCCCCTGTGCTGTTAATTTTGCTTCAAGTTCTTCCTCTTCTTTTGCACATGATTCAGATAGTTCAGTATCAACTGTGTCAGAGTGTTTGTTGTAATGATGTTCAAATACTTCTTTAACCTTCTTAACCAAAACATCAGGAAGAGTAATATTAAGATACTGCCCCCACACTATTGCAACGTTTATTTTTGTAATGTCTTGCGGCATTTTATTTAGATATGAATAATATGTTTATAAACCTACTGCAATTTTTCTTCCAACAGCTTTTTTAATAAAACAGGATCTGCCTGTCCTTTTGTCAATGCCATTGCTTTGCCAATCAAAAACTTAAGCGCTTTTTCAACACCGCTTTTGTAGTCAGCAACTGCCTGCGGGTTTTGAACAATAATATCATCACACAATTTTCCCAAAGATTCTTCATCACCAACTCTCTCCAAACCTTGTTGTTCAACAAATTCTTTAGGAGAAAATTTTTCGTCAACTAACTGTTCAATGAGCTGTTGTCCGATGCGGTCAGTAATTTGTTTTTGTTCGATGAGGACAAATAATTCAACTAACGTATTAGCATTAATTGAAGTTTCTCTTAATTGTTTGTTTTTCAGATTCAACACTCTTAACAATTCTCGCCTGAACCAGCGTGATGCTAAAACAGGATTAACTTTTTCAACAACTTTGTCAAACAACTGCGCAACAGCCAAGTCGCTTGCAATTATTTTCGCATCAGTTGAATCAATCTTGTATTTAGAAACATAGCGTTGTGCCCTTTGTTGCGGCAGTTCAGGAATTTGTTTTTTAACAAAGTCAATAAAACTTTGTTCAAAAGTAAACATAGGCAAGTCAGGCTCAATAATATAACCATAATCATCCTCTGTTTCTTTTGTTCGCATAGAAAAAGTAACCCCCTTATCTGGCTCCCAGCCGCGGGTTTCTTGAACAACACTTTCCTGGTTTTGTCTTGCAACCTCATAAGAAACTGCACGCTCAATTTCCTTAAAACCAGTGATGTTTTTGATTTCAACACGCGTAAAATTTTTTTGCTTAACAGAAACATTGACATCTGATTTAATAACACTGTCAGCAACAAAAATGTCAAGATACAAAAGAATATTCATCAGCTTGTTCATGAACTCGCGCGCTTCATCAGCACTATTAATGTCAGGTTCTGTAACAACCTCGCACAAAGGAATGCCAGAACGGTTGTAGTCAACAAGAACACTATTTGCTTCATGAACTAAACCAGCAGGGTCTTCTTCAAGATGCAGTCTTTTAATGCGAATAATCTTGCCAGAATCAAGAGTAATGTGGCCTTCAGAACCAAGAGGAATTTCGTACTGTGTAATCTGAAAATTTTTAGACATATCAGGATAAAAATAAGTTTTTCGAGAAAAAGAAATACTTCTCGAAAGTTGACAGCCAAGAGCCAGTGCTAATTTAACACCAAACCCCAAAGCTTTTTTGTTAAGAACCGGCTTGCTTCCAGGATGGCCCAAACACGTCGGACACACAGCAGTATTAGGCTCAACAGCAATTGTCGGACAACTGCAAAACAATTTGCTTTTTGTATTAAGCTGTGCATGCGCTTCAAGACCAATAATAACACCACTATCTTGATTCACAAGCATGAGCAACCTCCAAAAGTTCAAACTCTTCAAAATGATTGCCAATCAACTGCATACCAACAGGCAAACCACTAAATTTTTCACAAGGAACAGAAATATGCGGCAAGCCAGCAAGATTAGGACCAACAGTCAAAACATCCATCATGTAGTTCTGCAAAGGAGTTAGTTTTTCTATGTGCTCAAATGTCGGAGGAAAAACAGGCATTGTGGGCGTGACCAAAACATCGCATTCAGCAAAAGCTTTTTGGTATTCCTGAATAATTTTAGTTCTGACGGAAGCTGCCTTCAAATAATAAGCATCACGATAGCCGGTCATGCGTGCAAAAGTTCCGAGAATAATCCTGCGCTTTGCCTCATCACCAAAAAACTGAGTCCTGACATCAGAAAAAAAATCATTAAAACTTTTGTTCAATTCCAGTGTTGAGCCATAACGCATCCCACAATATTTTGCAAGATTGGTTGATGCTTCACACATTGCAAGAACATAATATGCTGGAATGCCATAACGAAACGTGAGGGGCAGAGAAACAGGAATTATTTTTGCACCACAATTCTCTAATTTTTTAATATTGTCTTCAACTTTTGAAGCAACATGAACATCAACACCCTCGCCAAAAGCCTGCGCAACAACACCAATTTTAAGACCATTAATTCCACTGGCAAAATTTAGTTCTGCAAGCTTTGATTCAACACTTGTGCTGTCTTTATTGTCTTTTCCAGAAATAACTTCAAACAACAAAGCAGCATCTTCAACATTCTTTGCCATTGTGCCAATCTTGTCAAGAGAGTTTGCGTAATCTATAAGCCCATATCTCGAAACACGGCCATATGTGGGACACAAACCAACAACATCACAAAACGCAGCAGGATTAACAATACTTCCACCAGTGCTTTCAGCAAGAGCAAGATGAGCAAAATTTGCTTTGTTTGTAATTCCTGCAGCACCGCCAGAACTGCCACCACAACTTCTTGTTTTGTCCAAA
>CAYPAC010000131.1:0-4044 GCA_964408615.1 uncultured Methanosarcinales archaeon | reverse complement strand
TTCCAATATAGTCCCGAAGATTTTCCACCTATCTGACCACCAGTCATAGACTCGTAGAAAATCTTCGAGGATTTGAGAAATCTTTTGTGTTTTCTGTGTAAATGTTAAAAATTCCGTTTTCTATCATTGTTGCAGCAATAAGTGCGTCCCAGTACTCAACCTTTTCTCGCGTGCACAGATCAACAGCACGTTCAACACATCGTTCATTTGGTGTCAACTTTATGAATCCTTCAAAATCCGATAATTGGACAGGATTAATTTGCGTATAACCATATGAGGTTGTGCCATATGGTTTTTAGGCATACTGCTGTATCAATCCTGTCGTCTCTTTTTTTGAGGATTTGTCTTCCAAATATTTTTTTGTCACATCCGAAACTGTTTTCTGAGTGTTCTCTTTTGTAATATTCTCTGAGGTAGTTTATTGTGTTGTTTGTGAATTCTTTCATTGTTTCTATCCATCGTGTTCCGTGGTCTATGTTAATTCCTTTTTTTGGTATGATGTATATTTTGGCTTCAGGAAAAAATTCAAAATAGCAAGGATAACTATAGTATCTGTCAAGTCTGACAGACTTGATAGCGATTCCTGTACTTCTGAGCAGCTCCATTGCTTTTTCGAATGCTTTTTTTTCGCTGATTAAGCTTGTTCCGTAGCACACGTACATTCTGGTTTTGAGGTCGAGTAGTGCGAATTGGTACACGAACATTTTTTTCTTTTTCTCTGTTGGGTTTTGTTCTTTGATTTTGTCTTTTAGTTTTTGTGCTTCTGAACAGTCTAAAAAATTCTTCAGCCCCGAAATTTTTTTATTTGACCGCGGTTTTGAAGACCTCCGTCTTGTCGATACACTGCAAAAATTAGGAGTCCATTACCAAATATTATGGCGGAAAGATGCGTGGACTGGAAAAGTAATCAAAAAAATGAAAAGAGGCGAAGTACATGAGGTGATTCGAGAACGACCATACCAAAAAAACAAAAACACTTTCAAAGTCAGAATCAGATTCGTGCTAATCAAAAAATACAAACGCTCAAAAAAAGGCAAACCATACGATTGGGTGTTTGCAACAAACACCAGACACAAATGGCCACACAATTACGTCGACAAATACAAAAAAAGATGGGGCATAGAAACAACATTCAGAGTACTTGACAACATCCAAATCAAAACCACAACAAAAAACGAAATCATCAGATACTTCATTAACATGTTCTGTTGTCTCGTCTATAATTTATGGAAGATAAACAACATTCTTGAAACACCAACAACACTCAAAAACTTCGTCGTCAAAGTTGTTGAATATGTTAAAAAATTGGTAACCTTGCAACAACAGGTTCCAGACGGCTAACTTCTCACAAAAATCAACAAGAAAATAATGATGATAGTCCGCAGTCCCGCCGCGTGGCGCACGACGCGCTCGAGGTTGTCCCTTCGGGTGAGCGCGTAGGGCATAACGCATCGTGATAACGAGCGTTATGACCGTCGTGCCTGCCACCGCGGCGGAAATTGATATCAAAAATAATTATTCAGAATCGAATCTACTGTAGACAGCGTTACATTTATAAACTCTTCTCTGCTTCTCTGACGACACATGGCAACAAAAGGAAAAGCAACAGTCATAAAGAAAAAGCGCTGGATAACAATTCTCGCCCCAAAAATGTTCAATGAACAGCCCATTGGAGAGACATACATCAGTGATTTTTCTGAAGCAAAAGGAAGAAATGTTTCTGTAAGCCTCACAGTAATAACAGGCGACCCTCAAAAACAAAACATCGTGCTTAATTTCACAATGACGGGCAGTACGCCAAATGCAATTACAACAACACCAACAGGTTACAGGCTTACGCCTGCAGCTGTCAGAAAAACAATGAGACGCGCAAAATCAAAAGTAGAAGATTCCTTCAAGCTGACAACAAGCGACAACAAGCCAGCAGTAATAAAACCAATTCTTGTTACAAAGAACAGAACAAAAGGAGCAGTTCTCAGAAATCTGAGAAGAACACTCAAAGCGTACCTTACAAAAAAAATAACTTCAACAACATTTGAAAATGTAATTCTTGACCTGGTAACACACAGACTGCAAAGAGAGCTTCTTGACCTGCTTAAAAAAGTATATCCGCTTTCAACATGCGAAATAAAACATTTTGGACAGGTAAAACAAAAACAAACAATCACGCAACCAGTTGCAGAAATTGTTGCACAAACAGAACTTTCGCAGGAACAGGCAGTTGCCGCAGCTTAAGTACATGAATCTCGACGAACTTATTCAGCTAAAAAGAAAGTACACAAGCTTTGTAACATTTGCAGAAATGGCAGAAGAAGACATACTGCAGTATGCGCGCAGACAATTCTCTCCAGAACAGCAGTTAATTATAGAACGCGCAATTACTTCAGAACTCATACTTGATGCAAAAAAATGTTCTTTCAGCAGACAAAAAAGCAAGGAGAAGCATTCTTTTTATTCAAAGGAATACTACCAGAGGTTTCACCAAAAATACCAGCCTGTTGACGAACAGGAAGTGATTCACGCAGCAGAAAACGCAAGCATTGTTTACGTTGCTGACTTTCATCCTTTAAAAGCTCCAAAAACAGCATTTCTTGCAATTCTGAATCATTTAATAAGTGCTGGCAAAAACATAACAACAGCTCTTGAATGCCTGCCTGCGCAAAAACAGCTTGCTGTAGAAGCTTACGTTAATGGCAGACGCGAAAAACCACCATTTGACCAAACATGGTACAAGCCAGCAGAGCTTTTCAGCCAGATTATTGACACTGCCAAACAAAACACGCCAAAAACAAAAATTCTGGCAATAGGCCCTGAAGAAACAAAAGACGGGGACTTTACAACATCTGACAAGCAAATGGCAGTACGCATAGCAAAATACTATAGCCCAGACAGAATAACTGCAGTCTTTGCAGGAGACTACCATACAGCGCCAAGCCATCTGCCTTTTCAAATAAACAAACTTTTAGGAAGACAAAATGACATAATAATCTACCAAAACAGCACTCCATTGTACTGGCACCAGCGCACATCTTCAAAAACAATATGTCCTGCAGTAAAGTTAAGCGATAATGAATTTTGTTTGTTTAATACAACCCCTGTTGTAAAATACCAGTCAGCACTTGACGAACTCGAAGCAGGCGAAGACGACTGCAGTCCTGAACAAAAAGCCAGCAAAATACTCGCAGTCACTTATTTACTGTGCATGCTGCAGAACAAAACACTATTTGACAAACTAAACGAAGAATGATGCAACGGGTTTAAAAGCGACATACAATGATAGAACACATGATTATCGGACAAGGCGCAGAAGCAATTCTGACAAAAATAAACGAAACAGTACTAAAAGAACGCGTCACAAAAAACTACAGAATAGCAGAATTAGACCATAAATTACGACAAAGCAGAACACGACGCGAAGCAAAAATCATAGAAAAACTAAACTCGCTTAACATTCCATCGCCAAAATTAATAATGATGAACGACAAAACAATGCAGATAACAATGCAGCACATAAACGGACAGCTTGTTAAAGACATAATTCACCAAAATCCTGAAAAATACAGCAAAGAAATAGGGAATTTAGTGGGCAAAATGCATTCAAACAACATAATTCACGGAGACTTAACAACATCAAACATGATACTCACAGACAAAATAACACTGATTGATTTCGGACTAAGCTTCGTATCGCCAAAAGCCGAAGACAAAGCAGTTGATTTACATCTTTTGAGACAAGCGCTTGAATCAAAACATCATGATGTTTTTGACAAATGTTTTTTGTCAGCAATTGAAGGATACAAAGAAACAAACACTGAAGCAGAAAAAGTCTTGGAACGTTTTGAAAAAGTAGAAAAACGGGGACGAAACAAATGAGAAACACAGTCAAAGGAATTATTGAAATTCCAAAACTCCTACAAGAAACAGAAAACAATTACAAAACAGCAATAGCAGAACGCCTCTATGACCTTCTTGTTGCGTACCATGCAGAAGCAAAAGAAATCAATGAGTCAAAAGAAAATGATTATGACAGCTCTGCAAGATATT
>CAYPAC010000130.1:547-4068 GCA_964408615.1 uncultured Methanosarcinales archaeon | reverse complement strand
AACTCGGATATGACTATTTGTTTTTAGCAAAGAAAGAATAACTCACACCAGCTTTAAATACAATTCTTCTTAAGCTAGAATTATGCGCGTCCTAATAATCAATGACCATGGAATAACTGGCGGAGGTACTGAGAATAGAATAAGACTACTTGTTGAAGAACTGTTGAACCAAAACTTTTTTGAAGAAATACACCTGCTTGCAAAATATACTCAGAAAGAACTTCCGGATAAAATTATTTTTCATCAATCAGAAAAATCCACATTCTGGGAAACAATAAAAATAATAAAAAACCACAAAATTGATATTGTGCAAGTACACAATCTTCTTTCACTAACACCAACACCAATTTTGGCAGCAAAACTATTAAGAAAACCAATCATATTTTTTGCACACGACTACTGGCCAGTCTGCGGCAGACGCTCGTACATTCCTGCAGAAACAGCATCACAACAGACACTGTGTGAAAAAACACAATTAAAAAAATGTACGAAATGCATCGGATGGAAGTCTGTTCTAAAACTGAAAATCTGGAAACTGATAGTGAATCTTTCAACTACCGCAATTTCAGCAAGCAATTTTTTAGCACAACAATACGAAAAAGAAGGGGTATTAAAAAACAAATGGCAGATTGTTAATCCTTGGATAGAACAAAGAATTTTTGATGGTGCGGAAGAATATAAACCAACAGAAAAAATAATACTATTTGTAGGCTCGCTTATAGAATTCAAAGGCGCATGGGTCGCTGCAAAATCCCTTAAAAATGTTGTTGAAAAAATACCTGAAGCAAAACTGGTTTTTATAGGTGGTGAACAATCACCTGAATATCCATACCGCAGATTTATTGAAGATATACTAAAAAAAGATAATACAACAAACAATGTTCTATTCTTAGGCAAACAAGACTGGCAAACAATAAAAACATGGCACTCAAAAGCAAGCGCACTGGTTTTTCCAAGTGTTTGCATGGAAACATTTGGACTGGCATGGGCAGAAGCGATGGCATCAGGAGTTCCAATCATTGCAAGTGCGGTTGGAAGCGTGCCTGAATTTATTGAAGATAAAGGGATTATTATCCCACTACGAGACGAGACTGCACTTGCCCATGTAATCATAGAGATACTCAACAACAAAAAACTTGCAGAGAAACTCTCCCATGGCGGAAAAAAATACGCGCAAGAACAATTCAATCTAACCAATGCAGTTAATAAAATAAAAAAATCTATAACTTATCATAAATCTCTAATGTTTTCTCAGCAGTCGTTTTCCAACTGAACTTCTTAACCTGCTCAAAACCCCTCTCAATCAGTGATTTACGCAATTCTGCATCAGAGATAATCCTTTCCATTGCATTCATGATTTCATCAACTTTAACTGGATCAACAAGCAAAGCAGCATCACCCGCAATCTCAGGCATTGAAGACAGGTTAGATGTTATTACTGGACACCCGCATGCCATTGCTTCAATTATCGGCAAACCAAAACCTTCATACAACGATGCGAGCACAAACACATCGGCAAGATTATAAAAGTACGGCAGAACTTCCTCTGGAACATAATCAGTAAAAATAACTTCCTTTTGTAAATTCAATAATTTTATCTTCTCAAAAATAGGATCATACAACCACCCCTTCTTTCCAACAACAACAAATTTGTGCGGATACTTCCTTTTTCGCTTTAAAAGACAGAAAGCAAGCAAAGTACTTTCAAGATTTTTTCTTGGAGAAAGCACACCTGTAAACAAAATGAATTTGTCTGGAAGATTATACTTTCTTTTTACCTGCTCAGCTTTAGAAAAATCTGTAAGCGGGTGATATTTATCATCAACTGCCAAATAAGTAACATGAATATTTTTAGGATCAACGTTAAAATAATGAACAACATCTTTTTTTGTAGCGTTTGAGTTAACAATAATCGCATCTGCATTCTTAATTGAACGCTGCAGAAAAAACTTAAAATATAATTTGTTTTCAAGTGTAAAACTCTCAGGATACTTAAAAAAAGAAAGATCGTGAATCATTATAACATACTTACAAGTTTTTTTTAACGGCGCCAAAAAAGAAGGACCGTGAAAAATATTTATGTCATTTATTTCAAGCTCATGAGCAAGCCAGAATTGCTCCCACAAAATTCTAAAAAACCTGAATTTTGTAGGAATAGAAGTGACGTATGTTTCAAAATTATACTTCTCAACAACAGTACTCAATGGTTCGTGACTATTAAAAAAAAGAACATACTTATTAACATCATCCAATAATGCAAGATTCTTTATCAATTCAAGAGCATACCGCTCTATGCCTGTAATCTGTCGCTGTAAATAACGCGCATTAATCCCAATTCTTTTGTATGAAGGAACAAACTCAAAAGCAGAATTAACAAAACGCAGGCTTATTAATGTCCCTATCGCATTTAAAAAACTCTTAATCGCTAAACGGTTCTGTTTTTCAACAATATTAACGGAAACAAAAGCAGGAATGTAAAACAACAAATAAGTGTAAAAAATCAATTTTTGGCGTAAATACAGATTCCTCTTAACAAACCTAAACCTGTTTTTTGTAAACAAATAAACTGACAAAGGACTCTTATAACCTCCTGATGAACGAGAAACCTTGTGCCAGATTTTTGAATGTGCAGAATAAAATACTTTACCGCCTGCTTTTTGAAGACGATAACAAAACTCCAAATCCTCACAATACGCAAAGTAATACGGATCAAAAACATCTGAAGTTATTGCCGATGCCTTAATCAGCATTGCACAACCGGAAGAAAAAGAGATTTGACAATCACAACCATATTGCCCGCAGTCGATTTCACCGTAACCAATTGGAGTTGTCTTTGCCAAAACAGGCTTAATAACAAAACCTGCAGACTCAATCTTTGTTTTATCGTAATAATTAAGAATTTTAGGACAAACAACAGTTGCATCATTCGCTTGTGCAGTTGATACCAACTCTTTCAAAAAATGAGAATCAACAACAGTATCATTATTCAACAACAAAACATATTCTGCACCATGTTTTAATGCCTCGCGAAAACCAATATTGTTACCCTCAGCAAAACCAACATTCTTTTCATTAGAAATTATTTTAATCTCAGGAAATTTCTGGCTGAAGTAATCAACAGAACCGTCTGAACTACCGTTGTCAACAAGGATAATATCGAAGTTGGAATAGTCTGCATTCTTTAAAGATAACAAACACTCTTCTGTATCAGACTTGCCATTCCAGTTAAGAATGATGACTGAGATTTTTGGAGGCATTTTCAATACACACACAGAAGTATTTAAAAATATGCTGTTAAAAACACACCATGTTTTTAAACAAACATTAATGAGCTTATTCGTGACAGAACAAAACATAACAAAGTCAACACTCACAGTAATTATCTGCACTTTTATAGGAGCGATTTCAGGATTTTTAAGCCAGATTGTTACAGCACACTATTTTGGCACAAGCAAAGAACTTGATGCATTTGTTGCTGCATCAATTGCACCATTTATTTTTTATGGATTTGCAAATAATTA
>CAYPAC010000130.1:0-537 GCA_964408615.1 uncultured Methanosarcinales archaeon | reverse complement strand
GCAATGCTTACAATGCCTACTCAATTTTGAAGACTGGACGAGACGAATATGGGACTCTCCTGCCGCTCGCTAATAGATCGTTTGGCGATTATAAACCCCCTCTTTATATGTATCTTAATATTTTAACCGTTGGCGCACTTGGTTTAACTCCACACGCGGCAAGGTTGACATCAGCATTTTTTGGATTTCTTTCGGTCCCTCTAATTTATTTTCTAACAAAACACAAAGCACATGAAAATAAAAAAACATACAATAACATTGCAAACACATCATTTAACTCTGCAATAATAATGCTTTTTTTTCTTTCAATCATCTTTGTACTTATTGCGCCAACCCTCGCCAAAATATTGGCGCCTGGATTTAATACCGAACAAACAGAACTGACAAAAAAAATGGTTCAAATTCTAAGCATTGCGACATTTATTTTAGGCATGACCAGTGTTACAAGCGGATTATTATATTTCAAAAACTATTTTTTTACACCCTCACTTTTACGCGCGTTTATTGGGGCTGGAACAATAATATCCATAGTATTAT
>CAYPAC010000129.1:1535-4087 GCA_964408615.1 uncultured Methanosarcinales archaeon | reverse complement strand
ATTCGTGTTCTTCGCTATACTTTATAGAATAATCTTTTGCAATTATTTCAAGTGTTTCCTGCGGAAGCACAAATCCTTTGTCTGTCTTTTCCAAATGACCGCAGTGCACCATTTGTTTTAAACGATATTCAAGTTCTGTTTTGCTGCTTAACAACTTCTCAGGAAAGTCATTAATCGGCACCCAGTCACCATAAATCTGGCACATTCTTATAATGTGTGTTGCAATTATTTCAAATTCACACTTGCCCAAACAACAATAATGCTGTTGCCGTGTTGGTTCTTGAAAGTCATGAGGGTGGTAATGTTTTTTCATAACAAAAAAGAAATAACAAGATGTTTAAAAGGTTTTGGATTGGAGAAATAAAAAACATTAAATACTTAATCAATAATTGTGTGTGAATGCTTAAAAAAACACTGTGCGCAATTGTTCTCGCATTAAACGGCTGTGGTGACGACAAGCATTACCATGTTTATCCGCCTGCAGAAAAACAAAACACAACTGCTGAAAAAACATTTCCAAACAAACAAACACTTGACTTCACAACAAAAGAAGGACTGCAATACACTTTTGACGTGCAATGCTTTCGCAACGGCGTTGTTGTCATGCAGCAAAACATGATGGATGGCCCTTTAAGATTTTATGAAACAGGACCTGTGACAAACAACTGGGGTGTTGAACCAGGAGACTATTTTGTTGTTACAGACACACAAAACTCTTACACACACATCTTAAAGTATGTTTCAATTGATGACAAGCGCAGAATTATTGATTTCGAAGACCTTGCAACCGGAAGTTTAACAACAACATATTCAAGAAACACAAGAGAAGGTCAAATAACAATAGGCGCACTAATTTTTGGATTCAATGTTGAAGACGACACACCATACCGGCTTGCAATAGACCAAAACGCAGACGGACTGTTTGACGGAACACAAGCCAAAATTGTAAAAGATAATGACAGCACAATATCTCAAGAAACACTAACACAATGACTTCAGTTGATGATTGCGTAAACGAAATCAAACAAAAAATTCTTGCAGAAACTAAAAAATTGTTTTTGTGGCCAAGATTTACTTGCTTGGAATATGATGACAAAAAACAAGAATGGAGAACTGCAAGAATGCAAGGAATAATTGTTGATGAAGGTGTGGTTATTCTCAAAGAAGGGTTATTTGCAATGAGCATAGCAGAATTGCCGTTGTGGAACTCGAGAAAAGAACTGCTATCTTATTATTTGACTCATGGAAGTCTTGCACTGTGGAGAATTAATCAAGCAGGTGAGTATGTTAGCAAAGGATATCTTGAACTTTTTGAAGAAACGAGAAACAATGTTAGAAAATATTAAATACTTATTCTCTTATTTCGTTTTTGAGGTGATATCATGAATCATAATTATCTGCCATTTGCGCTATTAGCATTTGTTGCACTTACAGGAATTGTTGGACTGACATTGTCAGCAAGCGAAAGCACAACAGCAAATCTTGTTGTGGAGCGTTCATGCGCAACAGAAAACACACCAGACTGGGTGAATTGTTTGACACCAAACGGAGGCTGTCCTGAAAGATATCCGCCATATAAACAATATGCAATGGTTATAGGCAATGTTCCAACATGCTGTTGTGCACCACTTCACAACGCAGAAAACTTCAACAGAGTAAGGTCATTGTACGGGTGAACACTAACATTTAAATTAATTATTCAATAAGCTGCAATATGAGCATAGACGAGCCATTAAGTGACGCCATTGCAGCAGTACTTCGTGTTTATTATGAAATTGAAAACCCAAAAAATGTTTTGTGCCAAAGAACATTCACACAAGCACCCAGTTCTTGGCGTAGCGAAAGAATTGACGAGCTGGAATCATTTGCGATGCTTGGGCTGGATGTAAAAATAACTCCCGATGATGAAGTCAAAATAATTGAAGTCAATGGCATTGATTCTGGAATGAAAGGATTTACAAAAGCACAAGTGTCCTACAATGACTTTTTGCACTCAATTGGAAAAAAAAGTTTTTTAACAGCATTGTTTCAAAAAGATTACGGGTGCGAAACTGCGCTTAAAGAACATATTCTCCATCTTGGAGTTGCGCAAATAGCGTATATCTCTGCTTATTTGCACATCCGCGGAAAAAATGCAGGCGGCAGAATTCCCGGAGCAGGACTTGTGCTTTCAAATGCAGATGAACCACCGCACAGAAGCTTGGAACACATTCATCCGGAATGGCACAAAAAATACAGCAGATTTGGCCGTGCGCTTATGCGGCATGAAAGATTTCTTGAAGACAAATTGCTTTCTGATTATTTTTTCAGGAATTGCAGAAACATAAAAACACCAACTGAATTATACGACGAAAAAGGACTTGAAAGAGTTCTAAAAAATGAACCGGAATTCATAGTTATAAAAGAACGCTTTGGATATGGCGGTTATGGAATGCACGTCCTGCATGAGGAAGACACTGAGAAAAAACCGCAGTTCAGCGGCAAGCATGTTGTCGAAGCATTTGTGCCATCCAAACCAATCAATGCAAAGTTTGACGGAAAACAACACGACG
>CAYPAC010000129.1:0-1525 GCA_964408615.1 uncultured Methanosarcinales archaeon | reverse complement strand
GTCGAACAGGAAAAAAGCAAAAAAATAGTTTTGCATCATTTTGGCGGATACTGGAGAATTTGTCCTGAACCAGTGAGCAATATTAGAGATATAGACTCAATGAGGGCAAGCCTTACACAAGGAGCAATAGCTCAAAAAGCAACAAAAAAAGAATTAAGACAAGTCTATTCTGCTGTCGAACAAAACATTCCAGTATTTTACAAAACAATGACAGAGAACCTTGCAGAATTTCATAAACTGCTGGAAGAAGCTTTAGGAGAGTGTGGCACCTAAACGCTTCAGTTCATTCTTCCACATCAGACCAATCTCAAGCATATCATTTGAAAACTTCGTTGAAATTTTGTAAGTTTTTTTGTACAAATCATAATCAATAAGCCCCATAGATTTCATTGGTGTTAGAATCCTGTCATAAAACTGACGCTTGTTATAACTCAGTTTTACTTTCTTGCCTTTGTAAGGAGGCTCGTCAAGCACACATTCATATTGCCCATCGTGAAGGCGCGTGGCAAAAACAGACATTTCAGTTTTTGTAACTTCCCCCTTGTTGATTATAAGATATTTTATTAATTCTTTTGCCACAATTTTTTGCTGGCCCGTTGAAAAAATTACCTCGAAAATATCTTTCGGAAGGTTAAACCTATCGTACAGGATGACCATCTCATACGTCGATGGATATATCAGTATATAAATGTTGCTACTTTCCACAAAAAGGTTTGTTTATTGACGAGAAACAAACTTTAAAACGAAAAGTTTATATAGGTGTACATTTTTGTATACTGATATAAGAAATACAGATAATTGGATATTGCACAAAAGGTGCGATATGACGATAACAAAAAGAGGGCTCCTCACTGTTTCTCATACCACCCCCAACCCACATTGGGGAGCTCTTCTTTTTATTACCCGTCCAAAATAACGTGGAGGTTGCAAAATGGATTTCATCGTCAAAAACGCACTGAGCCAAGAGCTCAGCAAAAACGAAGACAGTGACTTCGGACAAGCAAACATAAAGGTTATCGGAGTCGGCGGAGCCGGCAACAACATGGTTGGCTGGCTTTACAAAAAAGGCGTAAAAGGCGCTGAAACAATAGTGTGCAACACAGACAAGCAACATGTTGACATTTCACAAGCAGACAAAAAATTCCTGATAGGCAGAGACGTAACAAGAGGGCTTGGATGCGGAGGATACCCCCAAAAAGGAGCAGAAGCAGCACAAGAAAGCTTAGCATACTTAAAAGAAACATTCAGAGGAGCAGACATGGTATTTGTGTGTGCAGGAATGGGCGGAGGCACAGGAACGGGAGCTGCACCAATAGTAGCTGCAGTAGCAAAAGAAATGGGCTCAATAGTTATCGGCACAGTAACAATGCCATTTAATATTGAAAGAGCAAGAATTGACAAAGCAGAATTTGGACTGCAACAATTAAGACAAGTAAGCGATACTGTTGTTGTCATAGACAATAATCGTTTAACACAAATTGCAGGAAATTTACCATTACAACAAGCCTTTGCTATGGCAAATGAA
>CAYPAC010000128.1:0-4147 GCA_964408615.1 uncultured Methanosarcinales archaeon | reverse complement strand
CCAAAAACAATAGCAAAAATCATGGACGCAGTCGCAAGCATAAAACAAATGGAAAAAACAGGCAAAAAAGAATACTGGCAAACAAGCAACGACTGGTGCGAACAAATGGAAAAAATAGCAGACAAAAGAGAAGAAGCACACGGAATAACAACATGAAAAGACTATTATTAGACACAAACATTTACGGATTAATGGCAGAGAAGAATGAGGCAGAATTGTTCAAAACACTGATAAATACCGCACCAAACACAATCATCTACGGCTGCACGGTTGTAAGAAAAGAACTACGCGATACACCAAAAGAAAAAATCCTGTCAATCATGAATAAAATAAGAAATTACAGGATTTTCCTAATTGAACTTTATGACGCGATAACAAAAAATCACGAAATTGTCATTGATACAAAAACACAAGATTTAGCTAACAAATATTTAAAATATTTCACTGAAATAACCGGGAAAACAGCAATCAAACATCTCAAAAATGATTTCTTACTCGTAGCATGTGCGACATTAAACAAGCTTGATTTCATCACCTCAGAAGACCACGCAACATTATTTTCACACAACGCAATAAGAACCTACCAGTTTGTAAACCTCAATGAAGAACTGACACAACCACCAGTAATAACCTACGAAGAACTCAAAAAATATCTTACGAGGTGGTCTCCTTGATAAACTGCTTCAAAAAAACTTTAAACCCAGTATCCTGCTTCAACACCTTCAATTCAGCCATTAGCTGTTCCCAAGTCTTTTTTGGCTTTTTAGTCATACAGCACAATAATTCACGGCAATATAAAAAACTATCGCAAAAATGAACAAAACAACAATATTGATAATAATGATGATATTGGTAGCGGCAGGAGTGGAAGGTAAAACAGTATGCAAAAATGGCAGACACTGCCCGCCAAATTCAACTGGCGAAAAAGTGCGCCAAGTGGTGCTAAAATGAGCCAACTATTAAAAAATGAAAAAACTATTATTAGACACAAACATTTATGGATTGATTGCAGAAAAAAGAAAAAAACAACAAGTGTACTCATAAGTGCACAGGTGTACTAAAAATGTTACAGAAAACTAAACTAAAAATAATGAACTTATTTTTTGAAGAGCCCGCCAGAGATTTTCAATTGAGAGAACTAAGCAGACTAACAAAAATCGCAGTCACTTCAGTGAAAAAACAGTTAGTTACCTTACAACGAGATAATTTAATTAAAAAAGACACAAAAAAAACATACCCAACTTACACTGCAAATCAACAAAACAGAACATTTAAACTTTTAAAACAACAGTTCATACTTTTAAAATTATATTCTTCAGGCCTTATCAATTATCTCGAAGACGAATTACACCCGCGATGCATAATACTCTTTGGAAGTATACGAAAAGGCGAGTATGATAAAAATAGTGATATTGATATTTTTGTACAAACACCAGAAAAAAAAATAAATCTATCAAAATTCGAAAAAAAACTAGAACACAACATCAACCTATTTTTTGAAGACAATATAAAAAAAATAAGCAACGAATTATTTAACAACATAGTAAATGGAATACTCCTATCAGGATACCTAAAACTAAAATGAAAAAAGAAATAATGAATTGGGACACGTGCAGAAAAGAACACGTAAAAACTATAAGCGCAGATCAAGACAAAATTAATTCCATACTTAAAATGTGCGCTATTCGTTTAAAGTTCGCCCAAAAACAAGAAATAGACAATGAAACAGCATCCCTCATCATCGAAGACTATTACGAAATAATAAAAGAATTATTAACCGCATTACTATTAAAAAATGAACTGAAATCAGACAATCATGAATGCTTAATATCTTACTTCAAGAAGAACTACCCCAACCATGAATATGAGACAAACATCATATATGAATTAAAAAATATTAGAAACAGAATAACTTACGACGGATTTTTTGTAGAAAAAGAATACCTCACCAGAAACAAATTAGAATTTGAACACATAATAACAATCATAACAAAACTAATAAAAAAATGAACAAAACAACAATTTTGTTAATAATAATGATTTTGGTAGCTGTGGGAGTTGAAGGACGATGAAAAGACTATTATTAGACACCAACATTTACGGATTGATTGTAAAGAACACAGAAGGTCCTCAATTCGAAGAATCAATAAAAAAAATAGGTGTCATAATTTACGGTTGTTCAGTCGTAAGAAAAGAACTGCGTGATACACCAAAAAACAACCGCGTGTTAACAGAAAACGGCATACGAAGTGTTAGAATATTACTACTAAATCTTTATGATACAGTAACAAAAAATCATGAAATAATTATTGATGAAAAAACACAACAACTCGCAAACAAATACCTGCAACAATACACTAACTTCACTGGAAAAACTTCACTATACCACCTAAAAAATGACTTTTTACTCATCGCGTGCGCATCACTAAACAATCTTGATATTGTCGTATCAGAAGACCACAAAACACTATTATCAAATGACGCAATTCAATCCTACAAACAAGTCAATGAAAAAGAAAACATAATATTACCCTTCATAATAACATACGAAGAACTTAAAAAAATGTTCAGGAGGTTGTTTCCTTTATGAACTGCCGCAAAGCCTTCCTAAACTCAGGATCCTTCATGCATTTATCCGCTTGCATCCAAATAGCACCCAAATCAACTTTTTGCTTCATAACCAACAATAATACAAACCAATATAAAAAACTAACGCAAAAATGAACAAAACAACAATATTGATAATAATGATGATAATGGTAGCTGTGGGAGTTGAAGGACAGAGCATTGATAACAAAATAAAAAACGCTAAAGAAGGCGATAAAATAGAATATCAACAAGGAGATTATAAACAAATTTTCACAAAACAAAGTGATGGAAGCTGGACCCAAACCACAATTTCTAAAACAACACTTAAAGACTATCCAAATAGTAATCCGCCAACACAACAACAAATCACAAGCGAATTCGCAGGCACACAAATTACATTCACTATCAGTGGCAAAAAAGAAACATATACGCCGCAAAAAGAACAACCTCCGATACCTACTGAAGAGGAAACAGCGAGACGAAGATTCGCAAAAGAACAACTAAGAGCAACAGAAACAAGACACGCGAAAATAAACAAAGAATAACAAAAACAAAGCGCACTTGAAGCAGCAGAATTAGCACAAGAAGAAGAAGCACTGATAGAACAAGCAAGACAAGCAGCAAGAGCACAATCACTCGCAGACGCAATAAGACTACTATCCCAAGAAAGAACAATAGAACAACAACGAAGGTTAATGGTTACACAAGCAGAACAGACACTTGCCAAACAAGAACTTCAAAAAGAAATTGAACAAACACGACAAAAAATAGAGACAGAAGCAGCACAAAACAATCTTCAAAACGAATTAGAACCTATACGCATACTCTACAACGAAGTTGATCAAGCTATAAAACAAGGAAAACTCTCTGAAGAAATCCTAAACAAACAAAAAAAACTAGTTGAAGAATATGATAAATTTGTGCAAAAACTTGAAACTGAAAATCAATTAAGTAAAGACGACGTAGCAGGCTTTAAAACACTATCCCAAACACTAAAAACCAATATGCAAAAATCTCAACAAATACTACAAAAACAAGAAGAAGCAGAAGAAGAAGCAGAAGCAATGGTTCGAGAAATAGAAGCATTAACAGAAGCACGGCAAGCACAAAGAATAGCAGAATTCCGCGCACGAGATGAAGCAGAACTTAAATCCATTGGGGAAAAAATAAAACAAGAACAAGCTATGCAACAATCTGAAGTAGATATAACTGCTCACCCGGATTTGCCATTTAATCTGAAAAATAGAGAAAATGTAAAATCAATAGTATATGAAGGAACACTTTACTTTACGCAAAATGGGCAACTTTACGATGTAAAAGGAATACTAAGAGGAACTTACAATAAAGGGGCAATAACAATACGTGAGCAAGACAAACAAGAAGCAAGAACAGCTGAACAAACATTGCCACAAGAAAAATATTCTGAATTAATGAAACAAAGACAAGAATTAATTGCTGCAGGAGAAGCAGTAATAAGAGAACAACTATTAGCTGCTCAGCAGAAAACCGAAACTACTGCAAAAAAATACGGTGTCTCAAAAGAAAATGCTCTATCGCC
>CAYPAC010000127.1:0-4150 GCA_964408615.1 uncultured Methanosarcinales archaeon | reverse complement strand
ACTACCAAATCTCGCAAATGTTCCATATATTACGAGATTTGGTATTAAGCCGGAAACAAATTCTTATTGTTTCCACACGAGGAAAAACATGGCAAAGATGCATTCGCGAAAGAAAGGACATGCAGGCTCCAAACGCCCGTTAAAACCAACAAAACCAAGCTGGCAGCGCTACAAGCCGAAAGAAATAGAACTTCTTGTTGCAAAACTAATCAAAGAAGGCAAAACCATGTCCGAGACAGGACTTATATTAAGAGACTCATACGGAATACCCAACATAAAACAAGCAACTGACAAAACAATACTGCAAATAGTTCAGGAAAAAAAACTCGTCAAAGAACTGCCAGAAGACATGCTGGCATTAATGAAAAGACATGTCGCATTAAAAAAACATTCAGAACTGCACAAACAAGACATGTCCGCATTACGAGGATTACAGCTTACAGAAGCAAAAATAAAAAGACTGGTAAAATACTACCAAAGAGCAAGAGTTATTCCAATAGACTGGAAGTTTGACCCGGAAAACGTTAAGATATACGTAGGATAAAAAAACTTTTTTTGAGGATTTTAATGCAGGTGGCAAACACGTTATTTGCTACAAAAAAAACAGCATTATAACAGAACACGAACATCGTCAATCTTCATTGCAACATCCTGGCCTTTTTTTGTTAACGTCAAAAGCTTAAGACGCCCCTGCTTGTCAAAATTAATCAATCCTTCTTTTTCCATATCCTGCAAAATCTTAACAACATGAGAATACGTACAATCAATGTTTTTCGCCAAAGATGATGCATACACTTCAGCTTTTGCATTCTTAAGCTCAACAAGCATCATCGCTGGTTTTTCACGAAACAATGTTTTGAAAATTTCTTTGTTCTTTGCCACGAAACCACCCCGGTTCGCATATTTTATCTCATTCAATCATATTTTATTAGATGTATTTAAATGTTTCGTACAATTAATTATTTCAGACGACAAAAAAAGCATTTAGTGACTGTTGTTTTTTTATCAAAAAGATTTTTAAACAAATGCTTTCTAATGCAGCAGATGAACAAAAAACAGCCAAAAATTCTTGTAGGGTGTCCAACACACGACGGACAAACACATTGCATACAAAGATTTCTGACAGAATTAAAACAATTAACGTATACCAATTATGAAGTTTTGTTTGTCGACAATTCAATGGATGAAAATTATGCGAAATTAATAGCATCACATGGTTATGAAGTCTTGAGAAACCCATCAAAAAACGAGCACAGAATAATTGACATAATTTCCAACAGAAATATAATTATAAAAAGAATGCTTGAAAAAAAATATGATTATTTATTTTTTGCAGATACAGATGTCTTATTGCCGCCTGACGCAATTGAAAAGTTATTATCAATCGACCAGCCAATAGCAAGCGGAGTTTATCTTGGCGGACAAAAATTTCCAGATGGAACAAAAATCGCACCAGTGCTGTACGAACTTACTGATAAAGAAGATTATTTGAAAAGCGTGCCTATTAATGACGTTATGGAAGATTTAGTCTATGAAGTTGCCGCAAGTGGAATGGGTTGTTTGCTAATAAGAAAAGAAGTGCTGGAAAAAGTAAAACTAAGATACAGCGAAAAAATAATGTCAGGTGAAGACATATTATTCTGTCACGACGCAAGGAAATTAGGATATAGAACATTTGTCAACACAGCTGTAAGATGCACACACATGGTGCCAGAAGGTGACATAACATTTCCCGCAGGAATTGCAAATTTTTCGTTCCAGTACGATATAGAGTGAACATTTATAACTACAAACCGTTATAAGCAAGGATATTCTAAACTACTATTTGTTGTATAGAATAGGAGCTTACTAATGCAGTTTCAAAATTTATCACCGGCAATTCAGAAAGCAGTCCAAGAACAAGGATTCACTTCACAAACACAAATACAAGAAAAAACAATGCCATTAATTTTTGCCGGCAAAGACGTTATAGGGCAATCAGAAACGGGCTCTGGAAAAACCGCGGCATTCGGACTGCCAATATTGACTAATCTCAACACTGGAAAAGGAGTACAAGCTTTGATTTTGACACCGACACGAGAACTTTGCCTACAAGTAAGTGATGCACTGAAAAAGTTTTCAAAATACAAACCAATGCACATTCTTCCAGTATTTGGCGGCGTAGGAATCAACCAGCAACTCAACAATTTCAGAAATTCAGACATTGTTGTTGCAACACCAGGGAGATTACTTGATTTACTTAATCGAGGATGCAAACTCAACACAGTAAAATATGTTGTTCTTGATGAAGCAGACCGAATGCTTGACATGGGATTCATTACAGACGTAGAAAAAATTTTGCGCAACACACCAAAAAACCGTCAGACAATACTATTCAGCGCAACAATATCACCAAAACTACAAACAATTGTCCAACAATACATGAACTCACCAGCATCAATATGCGCACAAACACACGTTGATACAAACCTCCTGACAGAAAAAGCATACATCGTTACACCACAAGATAAATTCTCACTAATCGTCCACTTATTAAAACAAGAAACACAAGGCATAGCACTTGTTTTTTGCGGAACAAGACGTGTATGCGACAAAATAACAAAAAGCCTGCGCTCACAAAAAATCAATGCAATAGCAATCCATGGCGGACTTTCACAAAGCCAGCGTACACACAACATAAACCAAATGCACCACAAAGGAACTGGCGTGCTGGTCGCCACTGACGTAGCTTCACGAGGATTGCATATTAACAACATCTCTCACGTCTATAACTATGATCTGCCACAAACACCAGATGATTACGTACACCGCATAGGCAGAACAGCAAGGGCTGGAGCAAAAGGAATTGCAATAACAATAATCACCCAACACGATTTTGGCGAGCTTAAGCGCATAATGAAAGAAATAGGCAGACAAATACCAACAACACCTTTACCAGAATTTGCAAAAGTCACACTTCTCACCAGCCAAAACCGCAAACACAGCTTCAGGCACGACAATCGAACCAGCCATCCACGAGAATACAGAAAATTCTGGAAAAGAAGAAGATAAGTTCTGCGATTGAGTAAAGTTTATAACACTACGACTTTTTTCTAACAAACAATTCACAGCCCTGTCGTCTAGCGGTCAAGGATAATAGGCTCTGGTGCAGCAATTCACTGCGCGAGAACCCTGTAGACCACGGTTCGAATCCGTGCAGGGCTATTTTTAGAAATGTTCTTGCAAATAGTTCATTATTTCATTTGTTTTTCTCGGATTTATCGACATGTGCAAATCAGAACCTTTTCCTGTTCGCTTGTTCACTACAACTATCCAATCATCACTAACAAGTTCGTGCACTGCGTGTTCAAATTCTTTTTTGTCTTGTTTTGAATGTAATTCTATACAAGATTTTACACGGTCAAGTGGGGTGTGAACGCCGCCAATGCAGTGCTTCTTCAGCAAGAATTCTAGAATTGTTGCTTTAAACGAGTCTTTCATACACGCGATGCGCAAGCGAATTGATATTTAAGCATTTCCAAGAGTGTTCACTAATAGAACAATGTTGTTCTTAAACGAAACATTTAAAAACTTCAGTCTTTTTATTTAGGGTTATGGCTGATAAAAATTTGTTTCTAGATATTGTTGGACAAAGTCCGCAAGCAAAAATACTCGATGTTCTAATTACTGGAAGACGATTGGATTATAGCGCTACTGGCATAATTAATGCTGCAAGTGTTGGAAGAGCAACATTTTACAAAGTGTTTCCAAAACTACTAAAACAAGGAATCATCGTGACAACAAGAAAAATAGGAAATATCCAATTGTACACTATTAACCAGAAAAACATAATTGTACAAGGATTTATTAAACTCCACCAACAAATTATTATGAGCGTTATTGACAAATACAAAAAAGAATCTAAAGAATTAGAATTGCCAGAGATATTGACTGCATAGAATTTCTGTAAGCAGAGTTTTATTAGACTTAGAGAAAGCAGGATTTGTAAAGTGTATCAATCCTAAAGATAAGAATTTTAGGCATTACGTTCGAATATAAGAATTGAAAAATAATAATCTTTAAAAGCTAACCAAACTTTTTATCCAGAAATGGATTGCATATTTTGTAAGATTTACCAGAATAAAACAGACATTATTTATGAGAGCAAATA
>CAYPAC010000126.1:0-4168 GCA_964408615.1 uncultured Methanosarcinales archaeon | reverse complement strand
TACACATCCTTCCACACTCTTTCCCTACACGACGCTCTTCCGATCTTTCATTTTTGATTTCAACAGGCAAATTCTCAGTTTGATCTCTGAATGCTTTTGTTTCAGCTTCAGAAGTATTAATGTATCTTGCCATTATTTTGTTGTGATCCCAAATTCTGGTTTCAGGAATATCATGCACTAACAACATCAACTGAACTTTAGCAACATCAACATTTTCAAACTTTGCAAGAATATAACCAATTAATAATGCACGATGACAATGCTCTGCAACATTTTCGTGGTCACGACTGTTAACAGCATAAGGGCCAGTACGCTGAATACGATTAAGCATGCCAGTCTCAAAAAACAAATTAACAACATCTTTCATTTTAGTTTAAGCTTAACAGCCAAATCCTCAAGCTTTTCCAAACTGTATTTTATACTGTCAAATTTTTTCCTCAAAGGACTATTGCGGAAGTCAAACATCATTAATTCTGCATACAATTCCTCAACAACATCCTTAATTTTTAATGCAGTTTTGGCGTCATCTTTTAATACAGAGTTAATGGCTTTTCTTACAAGCTCACCAACAAGGTCACATAGACCTGGAAGATAGATTTCAGTATCAACACCAAGCTCTTTGGGAGAAGGAAGATGGTTTTTAGTTGTGAATTCAAAATAACACGATGCCTCAACAAATTCCTCCAAAGCATCTCCATACGAGCCCACAGAAGCCAGATGAATATCTTTCTTGATTAACACATTCATCTGTGCAATAACAGATTTAGCATCCTTCAACTGCTTTTCAGCAGACCTTAAATCATTCCTGTGCAAAGAATAAATAGCACCTTTAGAAAGCTTAAGAACATCCCTTGAAATTTTAATCAGTTTTTCACGAGCATCATCAAAAACCTCAATTTCATTCCTCATCTGCTCAAACAGTTTTTTGTCAATCATAAGAAGTCATTAATGCAGGGCTTATTTAAACATAACTGTCATTTCAGATTTACACTAAGGAAATCAGCGAGGTAGAAACCTTTTTATATATACTATTGTTGCATAAGTTCATAAAAAGGTGAACAATGGCAACAGTATTAGGAAATGTCATAGATTTCTTTGAAACAATAGGCATATACGAAGTAGTACTGCCATTTTTGTTAACATTCACAATAGTGTTTGCAATACTTGAAAAAACAAAAGTATTGGGAACAGAAAAAATAGGCACTGAAACACTGCCGCGCAAAAACCTTAATTCAATGGTAGCATTCGTCATAGGATTCTTAGTACTGGTATCAGCACAATTAGTAGAAATAATAACACAAATATCATCACAAGTAGTTGTGCTGCTTTTGTTGATTGTATTTTTTTTAACAATGATAGGAACATTTTACAAACCAGAAAAAGAAAGAGAAGGAGCAGTAGTATCAGAAAAATGGCAAACATTCTTCCTATTCTTCATGTTTGTAGGAATTTTGTTTATATTTTTAGCCGCAATAAAGGACAAACAAGGAAACAGCTGGCTGGAAATTGCACTTGATTGGACAGCACAATTCTGGACCAGCACAGCAGTAGCATCAATCATTCTGATATTAGTTATTGTAGGAATAGTGTGGCTGATAATTAGAAAGGAGGGCACAACATGATATTCCAATTCACAGGAACAACAATACCATTAATTGCAACACTACAACAATATGGATTTGTAGACTTAGTAATACCTTTCGTGTTAATATTTGCAGTGTTGTTTGGGATATTGTCGAAAGTAAAATTATTTGGAGACACAGACGAAGCAAAAAAGTACAACGCAGTCATAGCAATAGCCATTACGTTATTGATTGTAATGCCACACGCACTAAGCCCAAGCCCAAATGACGCAGTCAGCGTGATAAACAGATTTTTACCAGAATTTGTATTCATCTCAATAGCAATGTTAATACTATTAATGCTTGTTGGACTTGTTGGCGGAACAACAGACGCAACAAGCGGTGGCGGAATAACAGCCATTGCAGCACTTTTAGCAGTAATTTATTTAACACTCGTTATCATTAATGCATTATCACCAACATCACTACCATACCAATTTTTGAACGACCCAAATTTTCAAGCGCTCGTAATAGTCATTTTAGGATTAGGACTCATCATATGGTACATCGTTAGAAAAGAAGGAGAAGAAACAAAATTCTGGGACACACTCCAAAGATTGTTTGGGGGAGGGGGAACTACGTAATGAGTCGCCATCAAACATTTCTTTTTTTATTAGACCAATGGGGTTTGCGAGATGTCTTGCTGCCATTTGTTTTAATTTTCACATTTACATTTGCACTACTGCAAAAAATTTCGTTATTCAAACAAGGAGGAACAGGCGGTGATGCAAATAAGCCAAACAAAAAAATAAATGCAATCATCGCGGCAGGAATTGGTTTAGCAGCATTAATACCACACTTCACAGGCACAGGATTTGACATAATAGTTTTCATGAACAATTTTCTGCCACAATCATTCTTATTGCTGTTAGTAGTTTTACTATTCTTAGCACTTGTTGGAACTGTAACAAAACTTGACGACACAAAACCATCAACACATCCGTTAGTTGGCATGATAGCATTCGCCGCAGTTCTTGTTTTAGTCTTAATATTACTCCAGTCAACACAACAAATAAATTATCCATTCCTAAACTTTTTAAATGACCCAAACACACAAGCAATTGCAATCGTTGCGTTAGTATTTATTTTACTCATATGGTATATTACTAAAAAAGAACTAACCCCACAAGAACGCGCAACAAAAAAAACATTTGACAGTTTCAAAAAACTCATGGGAAAAATGTTCGGGTGACAAAAACATGGCAACACTACTTGACATCGGACTAATAAAAGGATTTTCAAGCATATTTCCATTCTTATTTGTATTGGTTATAATGTGGGCAGTATTATTACGCATAAAATTGTTTTCAGAAAACAAAGCATTCGCAGCAATGGTTGCATTCCTGTTCGCAATCGCAATAATGTTCTCACCAATCGCAGTCAAAACAATAAATTTAATGGCACCATGGTTTGTACTCTTGTTTGTAGCAATCATATTTGTATTAATAGTATATCAGTCATTCGGCATCTCTGAATCAACAATATTAGGATTGTTTACTGGCGACAAATCAACGTACGGAACAGAATTCTTCTGGGTAATGCTATCAATCATAGGAATAATTATTTTAGGTTCATTATTTACAGTACTATCAGAAGAAGGCATAGAATTCAGAGCAGATGATGACACCAGAATTGAAGACTTAACACCAATGCAACAAGGACTAAGAGTACTAACACACCCAAAAGTATTAGGATTCATTGTCGTTATGCTAATAGCAGTCTTTACAATGCAAAGATTACTGGCAAAAGAGAGCTAAAAATTATTTCTTTGTCTTCTCAACTTTCTCATTACCTTTTAATTGTTTAGCTGCACGAGAAATATCCTGCACACTTGTTGTTAGTTCAGGAAGAACCTGCGTAAAAACTTTTTCAATAGCTTTTATTTCAGCACCAACATCCCTCAAATTTTGGCCATATTCCTGAATTTGTGCGAATACTGCTTTGTGAATTTTTTCAACCTCACTCTTTAATGCGTTCACGTCATTTGCCAAACTTGACAGTTGAGAATCAACATGCTCCTTCCACTCACTCAAAGGCTTAAGCTCGTCAGACAAAGCACGCCATTTTTCATTAATTTGTGTTTCGACTTCTTCAGTAACACTCTGAGAAGATTGTTGTTGATGAACAGGCGGAGCAAATTGTTCAGGAGCAGACATTGCAGGATACTGCTCGCCGGCAAACCTTGCCTCAGCCTGAGCCATAGCATCAGCAATCTGCTGAGGAGAATAATTTCTTTGAAGCATTTGAATAATCTGAGGACTGCTCATCCCCTGCTGACGCATAATCATCACCTGCTCAACAGGCATACCACTCGGCTGAGGCATAAAACTCTGCTCACCATAATCCTGCTGAGGAGGAGCAGAGGGCTTCTTCTTCAAAAAATCAAGCAATGCCATAACATAACTCAGAAAGAAAGGTACTATAAAAAGTTAACTCGTTAAAATCTACTCACGCGACCGCGTCTTAAATCGTCGAGACTGAGCTTCAACTGCTCAATCACATCGTCTTTAATCCCTCTCATCTTTTTCTTTAACGATCTTCTGTTT
>CAYPAC010000125.1:0-4174 GCA_964408615.1 uncultured Methanosarcinales archaeon | reverse complement strand
TGATCCTAAGATTAGTGAGGAGTCTGCTCGGGAGAATAAGCATGATTTGGGGAATGCTTTGCAGGGTGCTGATATGGTTTTCATTACTTGCGGTCTTGGTGGTGGTACTGGTACTGGTTCTGCTCCTGTTGTTGCTGAGATTGCTAAAAAGATTGGTGCTTTGACTGTTGGGATTGTTACAATGCCTTTCACTATGGAAGGCAACCGCCGTTATGATAACGCCGTTATGGGTCTGGAGCGCATGGAGCAAATGGTTGATACGTTGATTGTTGTTCCTAATGATAAATTGTTGGAGCTTGCTCCTGATCTTCCGTTGCACACTGCATTTAAGGTTGCTGATGAAATTTTGACAAATGCTGTGAAAGGCATTGCAGAGCTTGTTACTAAAGCAGGCTTGGTTAATCTTGATTTTGCTGACATTAATACAATAATGTCTAATGGTGGTGTTGCTTTGATTGGTGTTGGTGAGAGTGATTCTGAAAATCGTGCTGTTGAAGCTGTTGAAAAAGCAATCAACAATCCTTTACTTGACGTCGATATTACTGGCGCCACTGGCGCTCTAATCAATGTTATCGGTAGTAAGGATCTTACTCTTAATGAGGCAAGAAAGGTTGTTGAGACTATTTCTCAAAAATTGTCTGAAGATGCACGAGTTATTTGGGGGGCACAGATTTATGAGGACATGGCAAGTACTTTGAGGGTTATGCTTATCGTGACTGGTGTTCATTCTCCGCAGATTTTTGGCAAGACCCGTAAGCTTTCTGATGAGAACAAAAAAGATATTGAAAATGAGTTGGGTATTGATTTTGTTGACTGATTAATATGGATTTTTTTCCTCGGCTTTGGACTCCTGAAAAACTTAAATTATTTGTTAAACAAAGACCTTTGGTTCCTGTAGATGTCGATTATTTTGTGAATAATCTACTAAAGAAAGTAATTTTTCTCAAATGTGTTGAAAACGCATTTATTCATATGGACAATTCAGACAATCGTAAAGGGTACATTGTAAAAATTGGTTTGGGTTATTCGCAAGAAGAAAGAAAAATCGCTCTTGTGCACGAAATTGTTCACGCAGCGTATGCTGTGTTTCCTCCGCTTATGCCTGCTGATTTTTGTGATGATGGCTGTCATAAAGAATTGGAATCAATTGTTGAATCTGAAGCTCAGCGTTTTTGTCAGGATAATAAAGAATTTGTTGACAAAGTTTATGATGATTTGGTGAAAAAATATTCTTCAAAGAAATAGTTTTTTAAACTGTTTCATGGCAGATGAACAGAATGAGAATGTTGTAGAAACTCATAGTGTTGAATTTCCGCGGTCCAAAAATGGTGTTCATGTGTTGTTCAATCATAAACATTTCTTCTGTGCCCAACTTTAATGACTAAGATTAATAATTTCTCCCCATACAGATCAAGTATTATACGATAATCTCCAACCCTCAATTTGTATGCTGTGTCTCCAACCAATTTTGTAACATATGCTTCTGGCCGTATCCTTATTCTTTCTAGTGACTTAACAATTCTTTCCTGAACGTCATCTTCTAATTTTTCTAATTGTTTTTTTGCTTTGTCAGAAAAAAGTATTTCGTACATTTAGAGTTTCAGCTCTTTTTTGATTTGCTCGAGTGTGTGATACTTGCCTTTTTTGAATTCAGCACGTGCTTCTGCAATGTCTTTTTTTGTTTCTTCATTTATTTCCATCGCATCCTCTAATAAATCCCAAATCACTTCTTCATACGTCTCTCTGTCTGCCAATTTTCTCTTTGCAAGCTCACTTTGCAAGCCTGAAGTTATCTGTATTGTTGTTGCAATAGTATATTATAATATAATATAGTATATAAACTTTTCGCTGACAGCATACCTTTTTAAACTTCTCTAATTTTACTCGGTAAAATGGCAGATGAACAGAATGATACTGTTGTTGAAGCTCACAGTGTTGAGTTTGAGCGTGCTGAAGATAATGTTCAGTCTGTTGCCCAGCCTCAGTTTTATCGTGAGAAAAGCAGTTCTGATGCTGCACAAAAACCCTCAAAACTTCAGTTGTTGAAGGATTTTTTTGTTGAATGCCAGCGCGTGTTGCGCATTACAAAAAAACCCAACAAAGAAGAATTAAAGACGATTGTTAAAGTTTCCGGCTTGGGTATGCTCGTGATTGGCTTGGTTGGTTTTTTTATTCATTTGTTGAAAGAATTGTTGTTTTAGTGAAACTTCCGATACCTTTAAAAACACCTCGTTATTATTAACTTTATTATTCTCAAGAACTATGGCAGAAGAAAAACAAGAGCAGGGTTCAGAGCAGGTAACGCAGATTTTTGCAGTTCGCACTACTGCTAATCGTGAAGACCAGGTTATGGACTTCATTACAAGTAATATTAAGAAAAAGAAGCTGGAAGTTTATGCTGCTATTCGTCCACACGGCATGAGGGGTTATATTTTTGTTGAGGCGCTCGACAGAAAAAGTGCTGAGGAAGCTGCGTTTAATGTGCCGTATGCCCGTGGCATTTTGCCGAAAGAAATTGATTACAAGGAAATTGAACACATGCTTGAACAGGTGAAAAGAGAAATTGACATTCGCAAGAAGGATATTGTTGAAATTATTTCTGGCCCATTTAAACGCGAGCAGGCCAGAATTACGCGTATTGATAAAGTAAAGGAAGAGGTTGTTGTTGAATTGTTGGGTGCTGCTGTTCCTATTCCTATTACTGTTAAAATGGATGCTGTTAAGGTTATTCGTAGAGAGAGTGAAGCTCCTGCTGAAGAATCTAAAGAAAGTGAGGATGAATTGTAAGGTTTTTAAATAACGTACAATAAACAAACAACTATGGGCAAGCAATCTATTGATGTGATGGTTGAAGGGGGCAAGGCTACTGCCGCTCCTCCTTTAGGTCCAGCTCTCGGTCCTTTGGGTGTTAACATTGGCCAAGTAATAAGTGAAATCAACAAAAAAACTGCTGATTTCAAGGGGATGCAGGTGCCTGTCAAAATTACTGTTGCAGATGATAAATCATTCACGATTTCTGTTGGCACTCCTCCAGTGTCTGAATTATTGAAGAAAGAAGCTGGTATTGAGAAAGGTAGCGGCAATCCTTTGGTTGACAAGGTTGCTGATATCAAAATTGAGCAGGTTATTAAAGTTGCTAAAATGAAGAGTGATTCTTTGCTGGGAAAGACTCGTTTTGACCGTGTGAAAGAAGTTTTGGGTTCTTGTGACAGCATTGGTGTGCTTGTTGAAGGTAGACAGGCAAGGGATGTTATTGCTGCTATTAATGCTGGTTCTTTTAAGAAGGAAATTGAGACTGAAAAAACTGAACTTTCTGCTGAAGAGCTTAAAGAAATTGAAGAACAGAAAAAGAAATTGCAGGAAGAGATTACAAAGCGTCGTGCAGAATATGAAGCTGCTGCTAAGAAGATTATTGAAAGTATGGCTGGCTCTGCAAGAGGAGCTATTAAAGCTAAATTGTTGGAAGCAAAGATTCCTGCTGTGCTTATTGAGGAATTGCTGCCTGTTGAAAGCGCTGGAGCTGCTGCTGGTGAAAAGAAAGAAGAGAAGAAGAAGTGATTGAAGCCTGAATAATTATCTTCTTAACTTTTCATATGCTTCTCTGCTAATTTTAATCTGTTTCAATATTTCCAAGAGTAGTCCTTTGCCGAGTTCTTCATTACTGTGAACAGGAATTGTTGTCTTCCTACCATCTTGATGAAAATAACGAATGTGGCTGCCAACTTGGTGAACTCTTTCAAATCCTAGTCGTTCTAGAAGTTTGCACATTTCTCTGCCAGAAATAGGAACAAGTTTCATACGGCAACTGCGATGTTTTCTACTTTAACAAACTTTAACTGTTGTGGAACTTCTTTTTCTGCCTCAACACACACTTTTATGGCTTCCTTAACTCTTTCTAATGCTTGTTCAACTGTTTTTCCTTGTGTTGCGCAACCACGTAAGTCTGGTACTTTTGCAACATACCACCCGTCTTCGTCTTGTTCGATGAGAACTGTAAAATTATGAATGTTTCTCCCCATTAACAATTACAATCTCAGATTCTTTATAAATTTATTCCCAAGTGCAAGAAAACTAATCATTACCTGGAAATTCGAGAGGTTTATTAACTCTCACTTTTTACTCTCACACATGCACTTAATTAAACCAATCTCCGAATCTGCAAAGACAGAGATTA
>CAYPAC010000124.1:0-4201 GCA_964408615.1 uncultured Methanosarcinales archaeon | reverse complement strand
AATATTCCTTTGTTCATCATTGATTTAAAGAATGTTGTGCTTGCTTATATTATTTTCTCACACAAAATTTAAATACTTCTACTACTCCTCAATAATAAAATGATTGCTCCTGAACGGAAGAAGTTTAAGTGTAGGGCTTGTAATTGGAAGTTTAGCCGTAATTTTACTCCGTTATTGTGTCCTTATTGTGGCAAACAAAGTATTGTTCTTGACATTCCCCAGTCCGCTGACCAGTTAGTACGAGAAGTTGAGGAATTGAGGGTTTAAGTGCGTTCGTAAGCTTATTTGTTTTGTTCTACCTTAATTATTTTCCCGCTTTTGACGTCTTTGTAGCTCATTCCTTTTAGTAATTCTGCGTTTGTGAATATGAAGCTTCCGTCGTGTGTTTTTTCGCCAATGCGTTGCCATACTTCTTCAAATCCTGGATAATGTCCTGCTTCTTGTGAGACTATTATTGTTGGCACGAGTTTTATTTTGTATTGTAAAGCCAGTTTTGTTCCTTCTCTGCTTGCAAAGTCAACATATTCCTCTTTTTTAAATGTCATGCCAAAGTTTTCTGCCAAAAGATTTTTGTGTAGTGTTGCATTGTAGCATTCTTTGCAGGTTTTGTCTGTAATAAATATTATTGTTGGTTCTTTTATTATTTGTCCTTTAACCAAATCTTTGTATGGAGGTGTTAGTTTTCTTAATACAAATGTATTATCTGTTTCTTTTGTTCCTACTTGTTCCCAGACGTTTTGTATTAGTCCGTATTCTCCTGCGTCTTGTGATAATATTAGTGTTGGGAGTTTTTCGATTTTGTATCGTTTGATAATGCTTTGTGCTTCTGTTGTTTCAGAACTAATTACTTTTTCAGTAAGTGAAACTCCTGCACTGCGTAATTGTTTAGTCAATATTGTCAAGTCAAGGCATTCTTTGCAGGCATTATCATTTATTATTGTTGCTGTGACTTTGCCTTTTGTTTTGCCTGTTGCAACGTCAAAATATACTGGCGGTGTTTCGTCAAATACTAATGCGTCTTCTCTTTCTTCGAAATTGTCAAGTGTTATTCTGTTAATTTCGCCTTTCAGAACAACAGCAGGCAATTTTTTTAATTTATACTTGATTATGAATTCTTTTGCTTCTTCTGTGTCTGTTTTTAGTGTTTTGCTTGTTATGATTTTTGCATTGCTGGTTTGTTGTATGAATTGTTCTGCTACATCGATATCAAAACAGTCTTCACAGCTTGCAGGGACTATTTTGTAAACGTCTATTTCTGGTGGCAGTGTTTGTGCTTTTTTTTGTGCAGATGCCTTATACAACTGCCATGATGTGTAAATTCCGCTTACTACCAACAATACTGCCAGAATAACAAATACTGTTTTTAATAACTTTTTTTTGCTCATTGTGTGGCAAAGAATGAGTGGTTGTTATTATGTCTTTCTGTTCGAAAAGCATAAGGTTTTTATATAACTGTTATGTATGTGGCTTAATCCATTGGAGGTGGTTTGATTGAACAAACAATTAAGACAGAGTATTATTGTGGTTTGTATGGCATTACTGCTTGTTGGAAGTGCTGTATCAGTTTATGGTACAATTGACTTTCGTAAAGGTGCTTATGTGAGCAGGGATATCGTGCCTACATTCCATAAGGGTTTTAGTGCAGGTTTAAGGCCTGCGCCTACGCAGTGCGTGACTGATGTGCTGGTTGGTTTTAACGACCTTGATTTCTCAAGGAAAGTAAGAGAAGAATGTGAGTCGCGAAACTATCGCAAGAAGTTTTGTGTTGACTATTGCGTGAATCGTGCTGAGCGTGAACGCAGGGCTGCCAAGTCTGTTAGCTTGGTTGAAGTTCCTAATATGGCTTGTAACTCGCCGCCTAAGAACACGTTTGGTTCGAAAGATGAGTGCTTAAAATCTCGCTTGAAGCATTGTACTGTTAACTGCAAGCGTGGAAGAGAGCAAAGTCTTTGTTCGCGCAGTGCATTAATTGGTTGTGTGCGTGCAGATAGAGCACTTTATACCCTTACGAGATAATAAATTTATTTTATTTTCTTTTTTATTTGTGTTACTTCTTCACTTTAGAAAGTTTTATAAAGTTGTATTTTCTCGTTTGTATTTGTTAAAAAGGTGAGTACTATGCCTGATGATAAAAAAGTGTCTGATGATAAATCTTCTGTCATGGATTTTGATGATGGCGAGGATTATGAAGTTTTACCAGAAAGTGAAGTGAAGGGTTTGAGGGATGAATTAAGAAAGGCAAGAAAGTTTGACCTTTCTCCTTCAAAGGAATTGCACATTTCTGTTAATGAGCTTAATGCAAAGTTGGACAAGCTTATTGGTATTTTTGATGAAGCAAGCCGTGATTTAAAGATTGAGGAAGGTGGTTTGACGTTTCATGAAAAAATGCGTCCTTTGGCTGAGAAGATGAATAAGATTCTTGAGCAGAATGCAGAAATTGCAGAGGGTATTGTTGCAATTGCGGATATTGTAAAAGAATTTAAGGACGAGCTTGAAACTAAGGGTGTTTTGGTTGCTGAAAAGCCTGCTCCTCCGTCTTTGTTTGCAGAACAACCTGCTCCTCAGATGCCTGCGTTTGCTGTTTCTCAGGCTCCGCGTTTGCCTCCTTCTGCTTTTGAAGCTCCGCGTGCTTCACCAGTATCACCCCCAATGTCACCTCCTAAAAAACGCTTGTTTGGTTTGTAAAAATGGTGTTTCCTTCAGGTATTGATGCTTCAAAAGCACGTTTGCTAACATTGTATGTTGCGCGCGCGAATAGAAAGAGGTTGTTTAAAGTGCATGCTCTAAAAAAACTTCATCACGAAATTGTTAAGCTGAAAAAAGCCAGTGCTAAAAATACACATCCGCATATTGAACGTTTTGAAAAGCATGTTGTTGAAGCTTTGGAAGAAGGTGGTTTTATTGAAAAATGCAAAGAACCTGCCACACGTGTTGTTGAAGAAATTTCTGCTCCCCCAGAAAGACTGCCTGAAACTTCTGTTGAGGTTGCTGTTGCTGAATTGTCTCGTGAACAAAAACTGGAAAATATTATTTCTGTATCGCAAGTCCGTGCTGAAAAGCCTGTTCCTCAGCTTGATGAGCTTGAGAAAATGCTGCACAATCTTGAACAGTTGAGGAATGGTATTAAAGCAACTGATCCTTCTGAAAAAGAACAATTAAAAAATATTGTTGAACGCATTAATTTTGTGAAGCAAAAGATTGCATCTTTGAGTCAGAAAAAAATTGTTAAGCATAAAAAGAAAGCGAAGAGGAAGAAATAATCAATATTTGTAAACTTTGTATCCTGCTTTTCTTAATTGTTCTGCTTGATCTGGTTCGAGTTCTGTGTCAATCATAGTAACTTGCCATTCTTTATCAGAAAGTTGCAGGGGAATCGGAATTTTAAGCCGTTCGCAATCTTTTCGTAATTGATCTAGCCATTCTTTTGATTTTTCTTTATAGAAATCCTGATCATGTGTATATTTATGGAATTCTTCAGGATGTAGTGGCATGATCGAATACATTTTCTCAAACGGATTTACAAGTTTGTAGTCCCAATGTTGTTCTGGTTTGTTTTCTATTTTTTTGCAGACAACGTAATGTCCTGGGTGTGTGATTGCAGCTCCTGTCAGTCCGCCGCTTGGTTCTATTATTGTTGACGTAATAACTAAAGCACGTTCTGTTTCTACAATGGATGTTAACTCTATATCATATCCTGTTGTTGGTCTTTGTCCTTGGAAGACTGCAATTACAATTTCTTTTGTAAAGTCTGGTTTGTAGTCTGGCAGGACTGGTACAAATTTACCATTTTCTTGTCGGAAATCAAAGTTTGTCTGCGAATATAGTTCTTGTAATTCTTTTTCATTTGTTATTATGAGTCCATGCGGTTCTTGCAACGCATCTTCAGAATATCTAAGCATAGACTTCTTTTTGTACAGTGTTTTGAACTCTACTTTTTGTTCAAGTGTTTGTTGTTCTTCTTGTGGTGTTTTTTTGCCGTGATAGCATTTCACACTTCCAATGAGCGCAAGTGGTACTGCAGCCATTAATGCAAGTCTTGATATCCACCATTTTGTGTATTTGTAAAATTCTTGTTCTGGGATTTTTTCATGGTTTTGTTGCGTGTTGTATAGTGTCATTTTTTCACCTGTGTGCGTACCAGAATTTAAGTTTTTCTTTTTCTTTTGCATCTAGCCTGCAAAATCCCAGTCTTTCGAGCTGC
>CAYPAC010000123.1:3437-4239 GCA_964408615.1 uncultured Methanosarcinales archaeon | reverse complement strand
GCTGTGTTCAACATAGGCGGAAAATTCTACGCAGGCAATGATTGCGCGTTCAATGAATATCAGAAAGAACTGGCGCTAAAACAAATTAAGACAACATACGAATCAAAACCATATGGAATAAAAGAACTCTATCAATTCACAAAAACAGGACAAGACCAAGAAAGCAATATACAAAAAGAAGACTGCAAAAAACATGTTAGACCAGCACATCCCGCATGCTGTGGAGTCAGCTACATGCAAGAATGGGAAACAGCATGCGGACCAGTACCACTCGGAGAAACATTTGACGAACTACAAGAAAGCACGTGCCTAGCCGCACAAAATGTCAACAAAAAAACAGAAGACAAAGATTTGAATTGCGGAGGAATAACAAATGCTGTAGCAGGACTCTGCGACCCAGATGATGGAGGAGAACCAATAGATCCTATACCAACAGGAATAAAATACACAACAAAACCAGCAGACGCATGGAGCGAACAAGTACACATCTTTGTTGTTCCAGACAAAACAACACAAGGGGCAAGATACAAAATATACAGTGGTTTCATAATACAAGGAGCAGTCTGGTCAAAAAAACCAGAATACCAAAGAAAAGGCAGTATTGGAATAATACTGCCATCTGTAAACGCACAACTACAACCAGTACCACAAAAAGACCTAACAGAACACTTCCAACAAGAACAAAAAGAAGGAAAAAAAGTGATGGGATACACTGACCAATTCAGGAATGCATTATGTGCGGGAACTGATATCGACCAGCCAAGCTGCACAAGACAAAGAGCAGAAGAAATATACGAACAAA
>CAYPAC010000123.1:0-3427 GCA_964408615.1 uncultured Methanosarcinales archaeon | reverse complement strand
ACTATTAACAGGAGACGGAAGCGAAGGAGTATGCAAAGCAACACTAAGCACGTATGTCTGCGACTTATTATTTGACGTCGTCAAATGCTTTGTGCAAAAATTCAACACACCCGGATACGGCGCAAGACCAAGCGGAGGCATAAGCGGATTCATAGGAACAATAACAGGAGCAGGAAGCAAAGTCCAACAAAAAATACAAGGAAGATACGGAGAAACAGCATTATGGAAAACAATGTTCGTCGACAAAAAATTAGTACACTCAATATGCGCATTTGCATTCACAGGCACATGGAACTTTGACGTCAGCACAGTATTCAGCCAAACAGTACAAACAATACCAGTACAAAGCCAAGGTTTCTTATATCCGTGCAAACGACAATTTGTCAGCTTTAATCCAAACACAAACCCAAAAGGACAAACAACATGGGTTTATCGCTTCGGAGTAGGACTAGCAGCAGGAAGCGATGTAACATATGACCTACAACTCAAATGCTCACAAGGATACAGATGCCAAGAAAAAGACGGCTACAAAAACGGAGAATGCGACTGCAACAAAAAAGCAGAACAAACAAGAACATTATTAGTGCCTGAACTACAACCAAATCCTTTGAAAAAAAATGATATTCTCAACAAAGAAATATTCTACACAATACAAGCAGGAGATCCTGACTCAAATGTAAGATACGACAAAGCAGTACTAAAATACACTTACTTAGACCCAAAAAACAACAAAGAACAAACAGAAGAAACAACTTGTGATATAAGTTTAACTGGAGGAGACGCACCAGCATTCTGCCAGTTCGACACATTTAGTTTGAGCTATCGATGCCAGTTTGGAGTCGGCGAGAGCGTTGTAAGACTGGATAAAGTTGAACCAAAGTATGTCAAACAAAAAGATGGAGTAAAAATGTTCGGACTAAACGAACCATTACTTTTAGACTTACACATCAGACAACAACAACCAATAGAAAAAGCACGAAGCTTTGAAGGCAAAAAATATGTGTTTTACACACTCAAAGACGGCAACAGAATAATAAAGAAACCAACAGAACAAGAAGTTGCATTAGCAAGAGATTTAACACTTGATCCGAAAGACGGAACATACACGCACGAATTAAAACTGCTGGAAACAATTGAACAAACACACTTTAAAGCAACAGGAACCACAGCAAGATACAGACAATATATCCTTAAAGGGCCATTTGAACCAACAAAAAAACGAGAAGACACAGACATGGTCACTACATTTGACCTCTCAGAAAAAGCCATAAAAATACCATACGTACTCGTGTTCGATGACACAGGAATAATGGACATCTACACAACCTCAAGCGAACTGCCAGGAGGAAAAACTGGAAAGTTCAGCACACAAGGAAGACAATTACTTGCAGACCAACCAATACAAGCAAACACCCAAACAAAATACAGCATAACACTCCCAACAACAACAGGAACACCAGAAGTATACACCATCACAATAACACTCACAGAAATACCAACAAATGCAGAAATAATAGTCATACCACAAGAACTAAACACAACAGACCCCTGCAAAGACCCAAAAACACCAACCCAATGGAGAGCAGAAATAGAAATCCACGACGCAGACAGAAACGGCAGGCCAACAACACAAGTATCAGTTGATCCAGGAACAGGCGACCAAGCAAGAAAAGAAGTGATGGTGAATGTAGTGTGTGAAGAAACAACAACACTAACCAACATTGCAGATGCAGTTCCAGGAACACCAACGAGTGACGGAACACCCAGCGGGATGCCTGTCAAAGTTATTAATGAAACTGACATTAAAAAATTAAATGAAGGTGATGCAATACAAGTGCGTCTCGCTGATGAAGAACTTTATCGATATCAAAAAACCAACCCAACAAAATGGGTAAAATACTTGTTAGACGAATACGGCAAGAAAACACAACACTCATCAGAATTCGAAGAAACTTCAACAGAGTTCACAACAATGTTAAACAATCTCAAAAATAAAAAATTTGTTGTACTTCCAAAAAACCAGCAACCTATCATGGCAGAATTTACAACTCCAACACCACCGCCTCCTGGCTCAGGAAGTTTTGGAGCAGGACAGCCCTGACAAACATTTTTTCACAAAGTATCAGACCATAATTCATTCAGTGAATACTTTATTTTGTTCTTGTTAAGAAAAACAATGATGCCCTGTCTATTCTCCATCCGAACTACAAAAACTGCCTTCCCAAGTTTTTTGCCGCCTGCTTTTTCAACCAAACCTTTTTTAATGTAAGATTTACGCCCAACTTTTTGTGTGTATCCATATAATTCTCTCCATACTTTCATTTGTGCAGCTGTATTTTTATTCCTGACATCAATTTGCACCATTAAATAATACTGTACTTCTGCAGGAATTTCATTATATTTGCCATACAACAATATACCTGAACTAATAACCTGCCGTCTAAGTCCCCACCTTTTTAAATCGCCAATCTTAAGAGAAATCTTGTTCTTCACACCCTTAAGCTCCCAGATTTTACCAACCTGTGAACCCTCAAATAGCATTAACATCTTTTCCACTTCATTCTCCGACTCGTCTTTTACATCAATAAATAAGTCAACATCACTTTCCTTACTGAAATCCCCACGCGCAACTGAACCAAAAAGAATAATCTTATTTATTTTAGAACCCAACTTGCTATCTAATAAAAAAGAAACAAAACTCGACGCGTATCCTATTATTGTTTCGCGCAACACCAAGTTTCACACCTCCTTAAGCAACAATTCTGTATCCTTAAACAGTTCAATTGCTTCCTTTAACCTCTCAATAGGCTTTGGCGCGCCATAAGACAATTGTTCACAAAGCTTCTCCAACTTTATCATTTTACCAACTATCTTATGTTTGCCATCAAATTCAGGCAGTCTGTCATACACCTTTTCTGACTTAAACCACGCATGATTAAGCTGAAAGCCTGCATCAACCTTTTTATGCTTGTGCAAAAAAGCTGTTAAAAGCTCAGTAATGGCTTTTGACGCATTATCACCAATTATGTGCTGCGAATGCTCAATGCCGCGCACTTCAATCGCCCATTTGAAAATTGTTTCTTTCCTTTCCTCAAAAGCCAGCAAGTGAAATTCCTGCCTCATACGCTGATATTATGTCAGTAACTATATAAATGTTTCGTTAGTCTGTTACATATGTAATTCACTGACATATTTTAATGTTAGTGAGTATAATAAAAACAATTGAAGAAATTCCTGAACCACAAAGAACAGAAGAACAAAAAAACGAATTAAACGCATACAAAGCGCTAAAAGAAATCTACGAAACAGAATTAAAAAACTTGAAAACACAAACACCGCCAGCGCCAGGCTCAGCAGGACCAACCGCGGGACAACGGTTCAGTCCCGAAAGTCGTGTGAGCCAAAAAAATAAGTTGTGGCAGGCGAG
>CAYPAC010000122.1:0-4244 GCA_964408615.1 uncultured Methanosarcinales archaeon | reverse complement strand
CCAAATGTATCCGACATATGTGTTATCTTCGCCTGCAAGGTAAATACGAACTTCATCTCCTTCCTGAACGTCCTTTAAAAATTCCTGAATTGGTTTCATTAAAAAAATACAGATCACTTTTGTTATAAATACTTTGTGGTTAAAGAAGATATTCAATAAAAACATTTAAAATGATGTGTCAATTCAACTGTTATATGCTCTCTGACAAAGAATTAAAAGCTGAGTTTAAGAAAAAGTGCAGAACTAATCCTGAACAGTTTTATCCTGTTAAAACATTGCAATCTTTGGGTTTTAAGAGAAAACAATGTTCTTGCGGCACTTTTTTTTGGACAATAAACACTGACCAAAAAGTGTGTGGTGATGCTGGTTGTTCTGGTGGTTTTAGGTTTATTAATGATAGTCCTGCAAAAAATAAGTTAGACTATATAGAAACATGGCAGAAGTTTTCTAAATTGTTCCAGGACTTGGGTTACACGCCAATAAAACGCTATCCAGTCGTCGCCAGATGGAATCCAACAACTGATTTCACAATCGCAAGTATTGCTGCATTTCAGCCGTTTGTTGTTACTGGTGAGGTTGCGCCTCCTGCCAATCCACTCGTAATTCCTCAATTTTGTGTGCGTTTTGGCGACATAGACAACGTCGGTATTACTGGCTCTCATTATACTGGTTTTGTCATGATTGGCCAGCATGCTTTTGTGCCGCCGAAAGAGTATGACATTAACAAGTATTTGAGTCACATTCATAAATGGCTGTCAAAAGGTATTGGCTTAAAAGATGATGAAATTACGTTTCATGAGGATGCTTGGGCTGGTGGCGGCAATTGTGGTCCGTCGATGGAGTTTTTCAGCAGGGGTTTGGAATTAGGCAATCAAGTTTATATGCAATATGAACAAACGCAGAGTGGCATTCAAGTATTAAAAATTAAAGTGCTTGACATGGGTATGGGTCATGAGCGCGTACCTTGGTTTACGCAAGGCAAGTCTACAAGTTATGAAACAACATTTCCGACAGTAACTAAGAAATTACAATCAATAACAGGCATCAAAATTGACTCCAAACTTATGGCAGGTTTTCTTCCTAAAGCTAACATGCTTAATGTTGATGAGGTTTCTGATGTTGAAAATGCGTGGGGGCAGATTGCTAAAAGTTTGAAGATTTCTTCAAAAGAATTGAAAGATTTAATTTTGCCGTTGTCAGCTCAGTATGCTATTGCTGACCATTGCAGAAGTTTGTTAATAACAATTAATGATGGTGCTTTGCCGAGTAATGTTGGCGGCATGTATAACCTTCGAGTTATTGCCCGCAGAGCTTTTGAATTTATTGAAAAATATGGCTGGAACATTGATTTGTGTGATGTTGTCGAATGGCATGCAGATTATCTCAAGCCATTGTTTCCTGAACTTAAAGAAAATATTGAGAGTGTTAAAAAGATTTTGGAAATTGAAAAACTAAAATATCAGTCGACAAAACAAAAAGTTGGTGAAATTCTAAGCAGGGTGCTTTCAAAAGAAGTTACAACAAATAATCTCATAGAATTGTATGACAGTCAGGGGGTTAGTCCTGCATTGATTGTTGAGGAAGCAAAAAAACAAGGCAGAGTTATCAAAGTTCCTGATAATTTCTACGCACTTATTGCAGCACGTCACGAGCAAAAACCCCAAGAACACGCCACTGAACGTGAGGAAAAAATTGATTTTGGCGATGTTCCTGCTACTGAAGCATTGTATTTTGATGATTGGAAGCTTGTTTCTTTTGAAGCAAAAGTTTTGAAGATTGTTGGCAATCATGTCATTCTCGACAAAACTGCTTTTTATCCCGTTTCAGGCGGGCAAATGCATGACGTTGGCACATTGAGCCGTGAAAAAGTTGTTGATGTGTTCAAGCAGGGTAAATTCATCATTCATAAACTTGAAAATCCTCCAAATTTTAAAGAAGGTAATGTTGTTAAGGGCGAGATTGATTTTGAAAGAAGAAAACAATTGGCTCAGCATCATACCGCAACTCATATTGTTGGTGCTGCTGCAAGAAAAGTTCTTGGTCGTCATATTAATCAGGCTGGTGCAAAGAAGGATGTTGACAAAGCTTACATTGACCTTACTCATTTTCAGCCTATTTCAGATGATGAACTGAATCAGATTGAAAAAGTTGCTAATGATATTGTCAAAAAAGCAGTCAAAACAAACAAAACATTCTTACCTCGCACTGCTGCTGAAAAAAAGTACGGTATGAATATTTATCAGGGTGGTGCTGTTCCTGGCAAGCTTATTCGTATTATGGAAATTCCTGATATTGATGTGCAGGCTTGCGGTGGTACGCATTTGAATAATACTTCTGAAGCAGAAAAAATTATTTTGTTAAGCACGACAAAAGTTAAGGATGGTGTTGTGCGTATTTATTTCTGTGCCGGCAAAGCCGCAGAGGATGTTGAAAATTTAGAAACAAACAGAATTGAAGAAGTCAGCAAAATCTTGAACGTTCCTCCTGACCAGATTCCAGCAAGAGTGCAGGAGTTGTTTGACAAGTGGAAAAAAGCGCGTAAATTAGTTAACAAGGGTGAAAAAGCTGACTTAAAACAGTTTGTTTTGTCGTCGAAAGAAACATTTGATGGCGACATTCTTAAGAAAACTTCAGAAATTTTGAACACGCAGGTTGAATACATTGCTAAATCATTGCAGAGGTTTTTGAATGAGTTGGAAACGTTTAAAAAGCAGTTGAAGTAAATTTGAAAGTTGCCGCTCCGTGTTTCGCTTTGAGCGTTCTTCCAAGTAAAAATATTTTTTAATCTTTATCAGCGCGCAAAAGCCATTTCCAGACTGGCAATATACTGACTCCTTTTAGTTTTTCTTCCTGCGCGAAAGTAAGAATAACCCCTTTTTTAACACCCCATACTTGCATAGCTTCGCGTAATCCTGCAAATTCTCTTTTTTTGTTATCATCATTAATTTCGTGACAAACCTGAATTACTTCTGAAATACTGTTTCCTGCCTTCACCAGAAAATCACATTCATATTTTTCTTTATGATAATAAACTTGTTTTGCTCTGCGCAATAATTCAATAAAGACAAGATTCTCCAGAAATCTACCTGAATCTTGAGAATTTCTAAATCCCAAAGCACTCGTAAACCCCACATCACTAACATATACTTTCTTTAAATTAACCATTTGTTTTTTAAGAGAGTGGGAATACTTGTTCACTTCAAACAACAAGTACGCCTGCATAAAATAATGCAAATAATCCTTAATAGTCTTATCTGAAAGTCCTATTAACCCACTTAATTGATTATAACTGTGCATTTTTCCTATATTAGATATCAAGTAATGACACAATTCTTCTGTTTGTCTAATACTACTTATCTTAAATCGTGGGATAATATCCCTGTAGATGATATTTTTGTAGTAATTAGTTAAAATGTCTTTTTTTTGTTCGATGGAATTATTAAGAATTACTTCGGGAAAACCACCCCACTCTAAGAATTCGGTAAAAACTTTCTTTATTGCAAGTTCGTGCACTGCAATTTTAAGATTGCTACTCACATCTATTCCTTTGGCTGTCAAGAACTCTCTAAAACTAAAAGGAAACAAATTAAATTGTATCGTCCTGCCTGAAAGAAGAGTTGCATATTCTGAGGAAAGCAGCCAAGAATTAGAGCCTGTTAGGATGAATTTTACTCTTTCTGTTTCGTATTTCGCCTTAACAAATACTTGCCAGTTTTTGAAAAACTGAACTTCATCCAAAAAAACAATCACTCTACCTTTAGCTTCTGTCAGATACAAATATTCATCAAAGGCTTGTTCCAAATAAATTACTTTTTCCCTGAATTCGTCAAAATAAGGACTTTCTAAATTAAGAAAAATGACATTCTTTGAATTTACCTTGTGCGCAAGCAAATAATCAATCATCTGTCTTATTAGAAAACTCTTCCCACACCGCCTTATTCCAGTTATGATAAGAATCTGTTTCTTATCAATGTAAGGAATAATCTGCCGTAGTTTTTCTCGAAGAAAACCTGTTTCTATTTTTTTACCCCGCCAGTGTGTATTTTGTTCAGCCAAAATTCTTTCAAACATATCTGTCTAAAAAAAGCAGATAAGTATTTAAATATTTCGGTTTCCATTCCGAGATTTCTTAACTTTTCTCGGTTTCCATTCCGAGGTTTTTGAATGAATTGGAATTGTTTAAGAAACAGTTGCAGTAGGTTTTTAAACCCGAAGGGCTTTTAGAATGTACGATGAACGATAAA
>CAYPAC010000121.1:0-4277 GCA_964408615.1 uncultured Methanosarcinales archaeon | reverse complement strand
ACAACAAAACAAAAACCCTTTCTTAGAGCTCAGATCTCTCCTCTAAGCTTTCCACATACGCCGAAAAATTATTTTAAACCACAATTTATTTAAAGAATCGTTCTGTTGAACAATTTTATGTTAAACAAGAAAGGGTATATTTTGGCATTTTTTGTTACAGGAGTAATAATACTTTTAATCGTTATTTTTTATCTCCAATTTTGTAATATCGCACCCGATTGGTTGGCAGAGAAACTTTGCTTTAGTGTAAATCAAACAGGTTAAATTTTCAGTTAATCCCAAAAAGTCACAAAATTAAGTAGTGTCCTGGCGGGGCTATTTTGTCGACGGTAAAGTGAAGATTTATAAGTTAAACAAGAAATTTCAAGAAAGAACTATTGGAGGTAACAAACATGGGTAAGAATGTAGATATTTCGGACTTATTAAAAGTAGACAACAGGCTTGGATTTAATTGGAGACATGCAGAAGTTAAAAATGGAGAATTAAATTTGCAGTTTCCAAACAAAGGATATAGTGTTGTTGAGGGTGAGTCAGTTGTAAAAGGCAATATTTGGGAGTTGTATGTGCGCACAAGCAACATTGCTAACTGCATGATTCATGAACAAAGCATAAAAATTCCAAAAGGCGTTACTAAAATAGTCTATGGAAAAATAGAATAAAGTGTTATTCTTTTTATTTTTTAACATTCCACAACAAAACAAAAAAATCCTCAAAAGTCACAATAATAAGTAGTGTCCGGGCGGGGCTATATTTTCTTCTCACTCAACATAACAGCCCTGCCATCAGGGTCGCAAACAGCTGTATACTTTTTGCTTTTTTTGACAACAACGCCAGAATTTTCAAGCGCAGAAATGATTCCATCAAGACCAGAAACAACAAGCATTATTTTTGAAGAACAGTCAGCACTGTCACACAAAGAAACCCCGCCATATTTTGCAGGGTAAATCTCGAGCACAGAATTATGCTTAAGCTGAGCAGCATAATGCTTAGGACCACTGCCGTGTTGTTCTTCAACAAAAGAAAGACCAAGAGTTTGGTAAAATTTTTTTACGGCACCTGCATTATTGCTATATAAAACAATGCCATCAAAAGAAACAGCATTATGGTTCATGTTTATTTTTCCTGCAATTTGACATCGTTCCTTAAATAAGCACCCATCGCAAGCGCAAACTCACCATTCTTAGGAAAATGAGGAATTCTGCCAACAGCCAAAGAGTAATCAGCAAGCATTTTTTTCAAAACAGGATTATGAGCAACGGTAGAACCAACATACACAACATCCAAAGGCACACTTGCTTTCTTATCAAGCACGTGCGGCGCAAGCATCACATCACGAATAGTTGTAACAGCAACACAATGAACAATCGTCGCACACACATTTTCAACACCAGACAATTGATCCCAATAAGACACTTTATCAAAATTCGCAACCACTAATTCACCTTCAAACGTCCCTTCTTTCTCAGGCAGCAGATCTTTCACACGCCTGTCTAATGGTTTTCCTTTCGAAGTAAGCTCGACAAAACGCGCGTATTTTCCTCGGCCATGCACGTTCACCAATTCAGCCAGCCCGCTGATAAAGCCGCCGCCAATAGGGTTTCCCAACGGATAATGCACACACCCATCTTTGTTAACCCACGTATACGACGTGCCTGTACCCATGCCAACAAGCAAAAACTCTTCCACACGATCGTTTTCAAGACGCAACAATTTTTTCGTGCCTTCAACCTGCCAAACTTGTTCATTCTGAATAAAAAATTGTGTCGGACACATCCTCACTTCAAAATCACTTAATAACGCGCCACGAATTTCTGATTTGCACCCAAGCCCTTCAACCTGAATTTCTTTAATCCCATCCTGTTTAAGCTCGTCAATAATATGTTCAATCGGCACATCTTTTGTTGACTTAAACTTGTACGAATCAGCAGGCTTCCAAACAGCTTTAATTAATGTTGTTCCAAAATCCATGCCTGCGATTCTTTCATGCATATCAATGACACATTTTCACTTATTTATAAGTTTTTCGAGCATACAGTCCATAAAAACATAAAAATACCCAAAACATCACCTGCAAGATGATACGACAAAGCTTTTGCTTTCTTCAAAGAACAAGCTTAGGAAAAGAAAAAAAAGTGTGGCAACAAGACATTCATGACTGGCACACATTTTTAGACACAAAAAAAATAAAAGGATTCAGCGACAAAACAAAACAAAAAGCAGACGAGCTAATCAACACTGCAAGACAAAAACTATTTCTTGAAGATGCAGAATGGTTTGCACAAACACTAAAACAATCAGAACACTGGAGACTGTACAACGAATTTAAAGACCAAACAGTTTATCTTGACATAGAAACAGACGGCTATTACGGAAGCATAACAGTTGTTGGACTGCATGACGGCAATGAAACAAAAACATTTGTGCGAGGAATCAATCTTGACAGAAAATTATTATTTGACGAATTAAAAAAATACAAAATGATTGTAACATTCAACGGCGCAAGTTTTGACCTTCCAGTCATTAAAAGATATTTCAACATACAACACACAGTGCCTCACGTTGATTTACGATTTGTGTGCCAAAAAATAGGACTAACAGGCGGACTAAAACAAATAGAACAAACGATTGGAATCAAAAGAACAGAAGAAGTTTACGGAATGAACGGTGTAGATGCAGTTGCGTTATGGCAATTGTTCCGGCAAACAAAAGAAAAAGAATATTTGGAAAGAATAATAAAATACAATGAAGAAGACATAATAAATCTGCCAATCATTGCACACAAAATAATACCACAATTGTGGGCGAGAACCAATACTTTTAAATAGAACGGATAGGTTGGCTAAAAACATGCGATTCAAATATGTAATCTATCCTGAAGCACAACAACAATTAGAACAGAATGGCTTGATGCAACGAATTAAAGAAACATTAAAAAAAGAAGATTTTCCAAGCCACATGATTTATTCAGTGATGTATCAAGATACCATTCCAGAAATCATTCAAGAGATGAAAGAAAAAGGATTGTTCAAAAATGAACTAAAAGATTACAAACAAAAACTTGACAAGTTCTTCCAAAACAAAGACAACTACCCATGGATTGTACAAAGATTAACTGGTGAAAAAAAACAAAAAACAGAATGGGAAGACTTTCTGCTCATAAACGAGTACCTTGCAGAAGTTGTTTTAACACACAAAACATTCTGGGCCCAACAAAAATTTGGTTTTGCAACATCATTTGAAATGCACGGTACAATAGGCGCGGCACTCTGGCAGCAAAAACATGGTGATAACAGAGGATTTGACAAAGGATATCGATGGCAGGTTGTAAGAAAAAATGGGGCAATATTTGAATCAGAAATAACTGGCAGCGAGCATGGAGACTTGCGATTATTAAGAACAGACATTACCCCCTACAAAACAAAAGAGCCATTTGGCAACGAAGTCAAATACAGACCTGAAGATGATATTGATTATGAAACACTTGCGGCATATCATTCAACAGAACCACTACTTTTAGCAATAACATTAAAATACATTAATCAACAAAAAATACCTGCGGAAATAACAACAACAAAAGGCAGACAAAAACTTTTGGAAGAAATAGCAGCATTTGGGCAGCGTATAGGAAACTTTGCTGACTTTGGCTATGAGCCATTTGGCACGTCAGCAATATATTTCGCAACACACGACACGCCACTGCCACAACTAAGTGCAGACAATGAAACAAAACAATGGTCAACAGATAGAATAGGCATAGATGGTGAAGGAAAATACGTTCCCTACATAGACCAAGAAAACAATCTTGTATTCGCATACGAAACAGATGTGAAGAAAGAACGAAAAGAAATTCGCTTCACGATACAACCTAACGAGATTGATTATGTAATAAAAGGATTATTTGTACAAGCAGCAAAAGGACTTGGCAGAACATCTGTCAGCCAGCTAAAAAAAATAATAGATTACAGATTTGCGCCAGATTTTGAAGAACAACAAGCTTACTGGCGTTAATTCTTAGCAGTTTGCCATAAAGTGACAGCAAGCACGCCAGCCAAGAAAACACCAATCCAGCTAACCCACAAAGGCATCATAACCCCTGCAATATTAATAGGAACAGAATACGCCAAACGCAAAGCATGAACAAACGTCACAATAGCAAAAACAGTTGCCGCAGTACGATGCAGAAATAAATGCCATTTTTTGTTTTTCATAAATTTCACCTCCAATAACACGAACTCGCTGCTCGTGGCTATCTCAATCGCAGCAAGCTGCGGAGTATT
>CAYPAC010000120.1:0-4307 GCA_964408615.1 uncultured Methanosarcinales archaeon | reverse complement strand
TGTTAATTTCAGACATTGAAGGAGAATTACTCAAACCAGCATACTTTATAACAATATCCCCAACATTTGAAAGAACACCCGTAGCACAACCAAGAGCCTTAATCCTGCCAACAGAAGAACCACCACCCTTGACGCCGCCCAAAGTTTTGAAAACAATAAGTTTAGCATCAGGAGCAACACCCTTCAAAACACCATTGCCGGCAATAGTTGAAGCAACATGAGTGCCATGACCACCATACAAACCATTTTCAACGGGACAAGACTTTCTGTCAGGCTCACTCAGTGCAGCAGACTTTTCAGCAACAGTACAAGGATCTTTATCAATAGGATCATTATCATTGTTTAGGAAATCCCAGCCGCCGACAATCTTAGGACAAGTACTTGGATCACCATCATTAATTTGTGCAAGAGTACAAGAACCAAAATCAGCATGACCATAATCAATACCAGTATCAATCACAGCAACTCTGATTCCTTTGCCGGTAAAACCTTGAGCATTTGTGCCCCAAACACTGCAAGAATTATCAGTTTTCTGCTGGTCGTCACACATCAAAGGCAAAGATTCAGACAAAGCAGTGTATTCAATATAATTCAAAGCAGTACCAGAGACGTCAGGCAAAGATTTAATTTCTTTACATTGCTATTCATCAACATCAAGCAAAAAACCATTCATGCCCAAAAACAATTTGTCCTTAATCAACTGCTCAAAATCAGAACTTTTCACAAAATTTTCCTGCTCAACAACAATTTTTTGCAATTGAGCATCAACAACAATCTTTTCTTCAGCAACAGTAGATTTCTCCTCATTAATAATAACTGCAACACCCTCACTTAAAGTAACAATGTCATCAAAATTATTCTTTTGCAACGCAACATCAAGACCATGTTCAACAACAGACTGTCCTGCATCCAAATCCTTAAGAAAACGCTCTTTGCCAGCAGTAACATCCAAAACTGGCTTTTGTTTAAGCTGAACAAGACAACCCTCATATTCCAAACCATCAGCAGTATTCCTAATTTGCTGGGCAACAACAATAGAAGAAAGCAACACAAAAATAATTATCAACAAAAAAGTTTTGGTTAGCACGGTCCAAGCGCCTGTTTACCCACAAAAATTTTTGTAAGGAAAACCTCATAATCATTCTCATCTACAATACTATCTTTATTAACATCCATACACTGCTTATTTAAAGGCACAATGCCTTTTTTAACATCAAGAAAAATCCTCAAATCCAAAGCATCAATCCTGCCATCAAGATTAGCATCACCAAGCTTGTAATCCTTAGAAGCAAGCCCAGTAGTTGTCACATTACCATCCCTGCCAATCAAAACAGCAGCAGCTAACAAAACAACAACCACAAACAACATCCTCTTATCTAAAAAATTACTGCCTTGCACTCGTTGTTTACGCATTTTATTTCACCCTGACCACAATCAATTGTACCATGAGAACACTCCATAGAACAATCAATCATTTTACAATTCGGAGCAACAACCCTGTTAACAGCATCACTCGGATGACAACACGTTGCCGGCACACAATCAGTATCAGCCACGCAATATTTTTTGTCAGGAATTGTCGGAACGCAAGCTGTCAAAACAAACAAAAACACAATTAAAAAAAGTTTTTTTGTCATTTTACTGAGGCACTTGGAATTTTAAAAGCTTGAAACCAGCCCAACGAGCACTGCCAACACCACCTGCATTGCATCTAAACGTGTTTGTACCAACACTAAACTTATCTTTTGGAATAGTGAATTTAAAATCAAGAACACAACTATTACTATCGCCCTGACCAAGACCAATATGGTGTTCTTGCGCTGTACCTTGATTAAGCCAACATTGCACGTCTTCCCCACCCTTGACAGCAACATTTGCATCCGCCAATAGTGCAGATTGTAAATTAAACGAAAGCAATTCCTGCGTGCCTGAAGCGAAACGTGGAGCCCACCTGCATTGTGTTTCATGAGTCACAGCAGACGCATCAGGAACACCATCAATCGTCGTCTGCTTACACCCACTCTTCAAACACTTACCATCATAAACATACAAACTATCAAAAGGACAATTGCCCAACAATGGGTCGTTATCAATCGCAGATATTTTAGCAGCCAAAGCATCACGTTCACCTGCAAGACGCGCAACATCAGGACCAAACTGCGCAGTTTTGCCAGCAATACATTCTCTCAGCACAATTCTGTCACGATGCAATGGGAATGAATCATAACACTCATTTCTTGCATTATTAAGACGGAATTCCGCCAAAGCATGCTCAACAACTTTATCAGAATGCTGTTTTATTAAAACACCACGTTCAGTAATTTTCTGAACACACTGCGAACAATCACTATCATCCAAATCTGCAAAGCCATCACAATCATCATCAACAGCATTCTTACAGTTCTCAACTGCAGCCGGCACGCCAGGCACACCATATTGTGCTTCGCCACTAACACAAGCAGAAACAACATCACGCTTACAAGCACCAACACCACAAGCTAAAGGAACAGCAAGAGCTTCATCAATCTGGCCATCACAATCATTATCACGGCCATCACAAACTTCAGCAGAAGAAACACATGCACACGCATTATTTTTAGCAGTTCTTTTTTCATCACGAACTCTCTTAAGCTCTGCAAGCTGAGCAGACAAAATAACATTAGCAGGAGATGCCTGCACCTGCTGACTTAACTGTTCATACTCCCCCTCAACACGCACCAAAGTTTTTTCAGCCAAAAAACACTCTGCAGTCTTGCAAACCTGATAAACCTTGCCATCACAATTATCATCAAAATCATTACCACAAATTTCGTCACTCAAACAACGATTACACGCTTGATCAGCAACAACTTGTTTTTGCAAAAACAACGTGTTTAAATTTTTGAACTCTATTCTTGTCGGCTCAAAATTTCTGCCAATAACAGAAAGCTCAGTCCAACACTGCTTTTGAGCATCACCAACCAAACTCGCACAACGCACATTATAATCTTGTATCGGGCGCAAACCAGTAATGTATTGTTGTTTAACAGGCGCAAACTGAGATTTCACAGCATTAAACCCAGCATCAGCAGAACCACAATCAGCAGTCACGCAAAACTCATCAACCTCACCATCACAATTATCATCAAGCTGATTGCAAATTTCTGTTTGAGGACCAATTCCAGCTTGTGTTAAAACTAATGCACCATTCTGACAAATCTTAATCTCAACCTGACACTCACCAACATCAGTACCAGTTGTAACAGGAACACAAGCAGGCTGTGCAGGAACACAATCAGGATCAGCACCATCAACAAAATTATCACAATCATCATCAACAGTATTTAAACATGCACCACCAGTCTCAGGCGATGACTTTGTCAAATCAGGAGTACACGTTTGAGATAGACCACCAACACAATTATCAACAGTAACAGTACAAGCAGCAAAACCACAAGTAGAAGAACCAAGCTCCTCATCAACAGAACCATCACAATCATCATCTAAAGCATTACAACGTTCAACCTGAGGAGTAATACCTTGTTGCGTTGTAACCAAAACACCATTCTGACACTCCTTAATCTCAACCTGACACTCACCAACATCAGTACCAGTTGTAACAGGAACACAAGCAGGCTGTTCTTCAGCAGGTGGAGTCGGCTCATCACCTGGCGGAGGAACAGAAGCAGCAGCACAACCCTCATCAACACCACCAACACAATTATCATCAACAGCATTATTACAAACTTCCTGCACAGAAGGATTGATTGCGGCATTTGCATCATTACAATCCTGATTGTTGCTAACAAAACCAGTTCGGGCAGAACAAGTCTGCTCAGAAACAGAAGGATTGCCAAAACCATCACCATCAGCATCCCGATAATAAGTATGTAGTGACAAACCTTCATCAATTTGCCCATCATTATTATCATCCAAAAAATTACACACTTCAACAGGAGCGGTTGGTACTACTTGCGGAGGAACTGCAGCAACAACAGGCTCAGGAGGATTAATCCAATTAATATTACGATTTAACTGACCATTCACGTAAGTATCCAACGAAGGATTAACATGAAGAGTAAATTCTCTAACATGACCCTGCGGATCAGAACCACCTGATGACGCTTGCTGAATAGAACCACGCACGCCATAAATATCTCCAACAAGTTTATTTTCTTCATCCAATGTCCAACGAACTTTATAAACACCCGGCACTAAGCGTCTTAAAGAAGAAGTCAAGCCAACAGTTTTCCTGATAAAATTAGAACCCCCACCATAAAAACCAGGATCACTTAGATAAGCATGACACCAATGAGTCATATCCTCAT
>CAYPAC010000119.1:0-4345 GCA_964408615.1 uncultured Methanosarcinales archaeon | reverse complement strand
GGAAAATCAATCGGGAAAAAATGGTGGTTTAAAGATCCCAAATCAATTCCTTATTTAGAATTAGTGCCGTTAGGGGATAGAGTTGAAACTGCAATTGTTGATGTTCTGCATAACAAAGTCAAAGTATCTTTTGATGACATTTTACAAGAGATATTTATTAAATTTCCGAATGCCCTAACTCCAGATACTCAAGACGTAAGAGATTTATTAAAAGAATATGCTGATACTACTCCAGATGGCAAATGGGTTTTAAAACCGATTGTTAAGGTAAGGGAAAGTGAGCATAGTAAAATGGTTTATTTCTTAGGAATTTTAGGGCAAAAAGCAGGGTTTGACGTGTGGATTGGCATCAGAGAACAAGGAGATAGTTATAATAAAGTTAAATTGTCCTCATTAATAAATAATAAGAAGTTAAATTTTAGGTTTATCCCTGTAACCAATCTAGACAGAGTTAAGCAAATTGACGTTATATGGCTTGATGAAGGCAGGATTAAGTATGAATTTGAAGTAGAAAATACAACGGCGATTACAGAAGCTATAGTAAGAGGATCGAATATACCACATAACACTATCAAAAGATTGATTATAATCCCAAAAGAAAGGGAAAAACTGCTTTATAGAAAATTAGAAGAACCCATATTGAAAGAAAGCATTGCAAAAGACAATTGGCAGTTCATCTTCTATAAAGACATTGAAAGATTTTATGATAATAATATTCGCAAGAAGGAAATTTCAACTGAGTCTTTTGATAAATTATTTAGAATGCCAAAGAAGGATACAGAACAAAAACAAAATTCTTTGCATCTTTATTTATAAGATTTACGCCATCATTATTTCAACATCTGGCGCAAAAATCTTTTTTAAGCTTTCAAAGACTGCTTCCCGAATAAACGTTTTTGGAGGAACTGCAATCTTTACGACAGATTTTTCCAATTCTTCATAAGAGCTTGGTTCCAGTGCGCCAATACTGCCGTCAGTATTAATTTTTCCTTTCAGCAATTCTTTGTTCTCAGCATCAAGGTCTTTAATAACAAATGCAGTTTCTCCAAGCAATGTTACTTCTCCGAACTTTTTCTCGTGGTATCGCACTCTTATTCTGATGCGTTCAAACTCACGGGCTCTTTTTCTTTGCATTTCTTCTACTAAGAATTTGAGCAGTTCGTGGCTTTCTTTTCTTGCAGATTCTACATCTGCGCGTCCGAGTTTGCCTGCTTCGAAATCGCGTTTTGCTTTAGTGATTGTATGCAAAGAACGCAAAAACTTAGCTGGAACTCTGCCTTTTGAAATGAGTTCGTCTTCGAACTTTTCAATAAGTTCTGTGTCAGATACTTTTTCAACACCTTCCAGTTTTAGGAAGTCTCTGATTACTGAAACAATTGTGTCGTATGTGCTTAGTATTGTTTCTTCTTCTTTTTTTTTTTTTTTTTGTGTGAAGAGTCTTTTGAGTCGTTTTAGGTTTTTGTCAGCAGACTCAACTAAGTCATCTACTTCTTTGCCTGTGACTTCTTTTTTGTCGCCGTGTTCTATGTCTTTTCTTACTTTTAGAATTTTTTCAAGCACTGCAATGTCTTTTTCTTCAAGCAGTTTTTCTTTTTTGACAAAAATGTCTCTCATTACTTCCGGTGTTTCTTTTGGTGTTGGCGGTGGTATGCCGTACAGCATTAATGCAGCTTGGCTTGGCGTGAATGTTGACCAGAAAAAGTCTTCTGTGCCAATGTCGCGCAGCTTAAATTTAACTCTTTCAAGAGTTTGCTCGCCGCTGCTGATGTACATGTCGATTGCTTCAGTGCTTGGCTTTATTTTGCCCATTTTAAGCAGTTGTTTCCATGGCATGAATATTCCTCTGTCGTAGAATGGCACGCCGTCGCGCAAAAACGTAAAAATAACTGGGTTTGCTTCGCGCATGCTGTCCCAGAAATCTGTTAGGATGTAGACTTGCACATTCAGCTTGTTTTGTATGCCTGTCATCTGTCCGGCTTCAATGCCCATGCCTATAATGATTGCGCGCAGTTTTTCTTTTAGTTCTCCGCGCGTCATTTTTTTGACATCTGTGTCGTCGATAACGATGAAGACGTCAATATCAGATTGTTTTGTGGCGCGGCCTTGCACTAATGAGCCTGCAAGGACGTATGCAACAATGTATTTTTCAAATTTTTTTAGGACCATTGTTTTGTGAACTTCTGCAATCTTTACTGCAGAAAGCATGCCGTTGTCGTGTATTGGCGCGCCCATTGCAATAACCTGTAAAATGTCGTATTTTGCATCGTAGCAATTCATCCACAATTCTGACAATAACAGGATTTGTGGGGTTATTAACGGATCGATTTCTTTGGCAGTTGATTCGACAATGCCTGTGAGTTTTTGTCTTAATTCTTCTTTTGGCATTTTTTTTGAGTCAGAATCATCTACTAAAACAAGAACGTGGAGTTTGTCTTTTTCTTTTTCTGCATCTGCATCCTTTGGAAGCTCTCTTGGCGGTGGAAGCAGTGCTATTCCGCTGATGTATTTGTCAAATTTGTCAAGGATTTGTTTTTTGAACTTGTCAAGTTTTTCTTTGACTGCTTTTAATTTCTTTTGAACATCTTCAGGTAGTTTTGCTTCTAATTCTTTTAATGAATCTTCAGGAGTTTTTTTTTTTTTTTTCTTGTATTCTGTTTTTTCTGTCTTCTTTGCTGCCATTTTATTCCTCCACTATTCTTTCCAAACGATTGTTTATTGATAATACTCCTTGTGTCAATTGCAAAAACACGTCAAATGCAGACATTTTGTTTTTTAATTGTTCTTGCACAAACTCTAATCCTGCGTCGTGAATGCCGTTTTTTGCAGGGTTTGGATTTATTGCATTGTTTAGTCCTACAATATTGTTCTCTACAATTGTTCGCATCCATGCAATTGAAAATGCAAATGCTTTTGCTTCTTCATCTCTAACATCATTTAATGTTGGTGAAATAATGTGTCCTATTTCGTGGCCTAATGTAATCATAACTTCGTCCAGCATTCCTTTTTTGACAAAAACTTCACTTATGCCTTTAAGACCTCTGTTTATTGAAAAACCCATGATGCTTGCACTCCATCTGCCTCCATTCCGTTCGTGTGCTGTTTGGAGTTCTTTTTCAGAGCACAAATGAATAGAAATGTTTTTTGGCAGTTCTTTTCCTGTTGTTTTCCTGAACGCTTCTTTTGCAGGCTCTTCAAGCAATGATGCATCATTTACAAATTCTGTTGGCAGTAAATGCGTAAGGAAATGTTCTGTGACAAAATAATTCTGTTGGGGCTTTGTAAGATAAAGATTATCATAATTTGTGGACATTTCTCTTTGCGAAATTGTTAATAACTGAACATCTTCTACAGCATTGTCAATGCTTTTTGGGCTGTAATCCTGGCTATTGTATGCCTGCAATTCTCCTGGTCTGTAATTAAAATTGCTTGGTTGGTAACAATTGCTGTTTATGTAAGAACTGCCGCTTTGATAATTCATTTTACTTTAACTCATCCTCTAATGGTTTTTTTTGCGCGGCTTTTTTTGCTTCTGCTTCAAGGTCAACACCCAAATCTTTCAATGCCTTGATGTGCATTTGCATTAATTGTTCGACAATGTTTAATATTTTTGCAAGCTCTTGCCGTTCTTTTGCAAGTGTTGTTAATGCACCTTTGTGAAATCCTATTTGTTCATCTTTGTTTTCTTTTGCCATCATTCATCACCTTTTTTTCCGACAGCGCGGTCTGCATGATATTTGGCAACAGTTGCTAAGAATGCTCTTGTTTGTTCATATTCTTTCTTAGGCATATTGTCCAGTGTCATGTATGCGCGGACTGCTATTTTTGCATGATACACTCTTTGTTCTTCATTAGTATCCAAACCTTTTGCTTGATTTGCCAAATCATCGATACACCTTACAAAATCAGCTGGCTCTGGAACGTCAGCAGGTTCTTTGCTGAATACTTTTGTGAAAAAGTCTTTTAGTTTATCCATTCCTTCATATGTACTGTGTTGCGGGCATGGCTTTCCGCGTTCATTACAGCTTGAGCATGCTGGCTGGTAGCCATGTCGTTCTTCAAACAATGCTTTTACTCCTTTGTAAAGCTGTTCAACTTCTCCCCAATTAACATTTTTTATTCTTTTCCAAAAATCATCATAGTTTGGCAGTTTAAACCCAAAGTGGGTTTTGTCTTTTTCTTTTGTTTGTTTTGCAGTCATTTTATCCTCCATGACAATAATATCATATTGTGCTCAGTAAGTGTTTGCCCAATATAAACGTGTGCGACAAAAAAGTCATATTGAAAACTTTTTCATTAATTCTGCGACAATAACTTTCTTTTTTTCAGAAGACAAATAAAAAAGAGA
>CAYPAC010000118.1:0-4361 GCA_964408615.1 uncultured Methanosarcinales archaeon | reverse complement strand
CTCAAAAGAAAATGCTCTCTCGACCACTGTTTTTGATAACGAACAAGTCGTAACCTACAAAAAAGGAAATGACTATCTCCACGTATTTGCAGGTGGAAGAACCAAACTCGAAAGAAACACTGAAAATCAAATTATTTACACAATAGATTTTGATTCACGTGGAGACTTCCTCGGACTAAATCTAAATGAACGAGCTTTAAACACGTTAGAAGGAAGCTATTCAGACAACAAAGAAATTGTCGACGAATTATACAAATACGGACAACTCACAAAAGAACAATATGACGAAGCAGATGGTGGTTGGTTTGGCATAGGTGAGGAAAACATACGATGGGTGTTCGACCGCGTAAAAGAAAACAACATCAAACTAAAAACAGAAGCAGACGAAACAATTAACGCATTAAGAAAAATTGCTGAAACACAACCAGCCGCACCAGTAGCGGCACCCGGCGCTCCGGCAGCAGCAGTTGCAGAACCATTTGGCATTGATAAAGAAGAAATTCAAAAACAAATTGACACCACCGAAGTTAACATAAATAAATTAACTACCGAAGTCAAGGCGTTGCGTGAAAAACAAATAGAAGCCGCTGCAAAATTAGGAAACGCAGTAACCCTTACTGAAAAACAACAAGCTGAATCTAATTTATACGAAGCAATAAAAAGAACACATGCTAAAGAAGATGAACTAACAAACGCTAAAGAAACACTCACACAACTCAAAGAATCAATACCCCCCCCTGTAACCAAAGGTACTGGACAACTAAAAGTCGAGCCTCCAAAACCTACTGAAAAAGAAGGATTAGAAACAAAGAAACAAGAATTAACTGCTCTTATGCCCACATTTGAAAAGCAAGTAGTTGATGCAAGTAATAGAGTTAGTGAAGCGAATAAAAAGATAGATGACTTAAAAAATAAGATAAAAACAGAAACGGATGCAGCCAAAAAAACAGGATTAGAAACTGAATTAAAAACCGCTGAAGAAGAAAAAACCAGACAAGAACAAATACTAGAAGAAGACAAAAACTCGTTAAACAATGCAAGAGACGCCCTTGCAAGAACAGACGCAGACCTTAAATTTATAGCCTACAAAGCACAATGGACATCTTCTGGTGTTATAGATAAGTTCAAAGCAGTAATCACAACAATGCGCGGGCTCATGAACGCATATGACCAATACTCAGGATTTGCACGCTTTGGTTCAATGTTTTTGACAGGAGATAATTGGCAGGAATGGAAAAATGATGTTAACAAAGTATTGTGCGACACGATTATTCTTGGTGGAAAACAATGCTGGGTGTCAAAAGTATGCGACCAATATATAGACGCAACACCAGGAGGAAATTCATTAATAGCAAGAACACCAGGAGGACCAAAAGGAGTAGTCAACCTGCAAGCAGAACGTTCCTTGCCAATACAAACACCAGAAGAAGGAACACAATTCATTTACAAACTCACGTACACAATAACAAACCCACACAACAAAAACATGCATTACAACCTACGATTCCACACACAAACAGGAACGTACACAGCATTCACGCCAGACAAAGAAATAACAGCAGGAGGAACAGACGGAAAAACAGGAAGCCAAGCATTCTACAAACAAAGCAACAAAGACTACACACAAGTATGCTTAGTATGGCGGCCAAGCATAGAAACATGGGACAAAAGAAGCGTAAGCGAATTCTGCGAACCAATAACACAATACGAAGGCGGAGCAACAAATCCCTACACAAACTTACCAACACAACCAGGAACCTGCAGTGACAAACTACAAAACCAAGGCGAAACAGGAACAGACTGCGGAGGACCCTGCCCAGCCTGCGGAACAACAACAAAACCAAAAGAATTTGAAGGATTTTAAACAAACATTTATATATCTGTTGTATATACTATAGCTATATGGCTACAGACATGATAACACTAAAACTTGAAGACAAATTCTTAGAAGATATAGATGCTGTTGTAGAAAAAGAAGGATATAAAAACAGAACAGAATTTATTCGCAGGGCATTAAGGGAAAAATTAGAAGAGTCAAAGATAAAAGAAGCAATGTTAGAACTAGCCCATTTGAAAGGAGCTTCAAAGAAAAGAACGACAGTTGAACAATACGAAAAAGCAAGACGTTTTGCGTTCGAAAAACTAGAAAAGATGGCTAAATAAGCTCTTCTGGTTTGTCATAATATGGAATAATGTCTTTTAGCTTTCTGAAATCGTTATCTCTTGTTATTAAAATAATTTTGTGATCCCTTGCGAGGATTGCATGCAACACATCACCTTCTGGAATGTTTCTTTCATGCGCAATTCTTTTTGCCTCTTTACGCTGAATCTTTGTTGAGATAACCTTTTCAATTATTGATTCAAACGGTTTCATCATGCCTTTTATTTCGGCAATTGAATAAAAACACTCAAGCTCTGTTATAAGAATGTCTGAAATAACAAGGCGTTCGCCTTTTGCTTTAAGAACAGCAAGAAATTTCAAAGCATAATTGCCTAACGGTTCTTCACCATATCCCTTTCTATCTTCGTAAACGTCAATCCAAATTGATGTGTCAACATAATATTTCATAATTTCGCAGTAATCAGCATCTGTCAATAACCACCCGCTAAAGCAAGTGACGTGAAGTGATAACGACCAACAGATTTAATAGCAGGTGGTTCTTGACATGCTCGGAAACTACTCCCCTTTATCTACGAACTAAAGTAAGTAGAGTTAGTCGAGAGTAGTTTCCGACATTTAAATGTTTTTCTACTCAGAAACCAAAAGAATTTGAAGGGTTTTAATGTTACAGTGGAGTGTAACAAATGTCTAATTTTGTTACGTTCTGACGTAACTTTTTACTGAAGAATCAGAATAATAAGTTCATTTGAACCCCAATTCAAGGTTCAAATGAACCACAACATTTAAATATACGGTTCACCTGAACTACAAACTAAGTTAATATGAAATTTGAAGAACACCAAAAAAGATTAAGAGAAAGCCTAGACGTAATTGAAGACTGCGTACAAAAAGGCGCATTAGACAGACAAAGAAATATCGGATTTAACGTATCTGCAGCAGCTGTCGACATGCTTGAAATGCTGCTCCACACAAAAAACTTAATATCACCCGGAGTCATCATAAAACACGACTGGTTTAGTTCAACAAACAAAATAAATGAAAAACTATCCATTGATTTCCCCAACAAAAAAGAAATAATCAAACTCATGCACGACATAGAAACAAAACGAAACATCCTCTGCTACGGCAAAACACAAAAACTCGAAATAATACAAGAAACTTTGCAAAAATTCAACATCCTAAAAAACATATTCAAAGAGCTGAACATTCATGAATAAAGACCTTATAAGCTATGCACTTGACATAACATCATTCTTGATTAAAAACACAGAACTTGAAAACATACGCGCAATCATACTCTTCGGAAGCACTGCCCGAGGCGAAGCGACAACAAAAAGCGACATAGACATCTTTGTAGAACTCCGCCAACCAAATAAAACATTCCAAGAAAAAATAAACAAAACAAAAGAAAAATTCTTTACAACCATCAAATACAAACAATACTGGGCACTCTTGGGAATTACCAATGACATCAACATTCTACCAGGAACATTTGACGAATGGAAAGAACTCAAAAACAGCATCATAAGAAATGGCATAACACTCTACGGAAAATACGACGCAAAACCAGAAGGGAAAAACATCACCATTGCGTACTGGGATGAAATAAAACCAAACTCAAAAAGAGTACAATTCAACAAAAAAATGTTCGGACAAAAACAAAACAAAAAATTTTATCAAGGAATACTACAAAAATACAACGGAAAAAAAATAGGCAAAGGTGCCATAATCATTTCAACTGAAGCAAACAAAGAATTACAAGAATTAAGCAAAAAACTAAAAACACCAATAAAAACAATCAACGCAATGGAATACTGACAATTATCGAGAGAAAAACATGAAAAACAAAAAACCAAAATTTGATTTTGAAATAAAATTCTGGAAAGATTGGCTGTATGCAGATACACTAAAAAGAACCGACCTGGTAGAAAAACTATTCATTGTAAGAGACATTCAAAATTTTAACAAACTGCCAAAAAAATTCAGAAAACACATTTTTGCCCAAATGCTCAATAGCTATTTTGAAGACTTAGAATCTGCAGTCTATACAAAAATAAGATTAGACAAAAATAAAAACAGTTATTCAAAACCTTAATATACCACCAAACCAATTCTTATTAAATGCAAAAAAAGAAACAAAGATTTAATTTATTTTCTTATACCAAAACAACATTCTGGGACTTCATAGAACACGTCATTCCAACAAAACAAGTATTGCTATCAACAATTTATGACACAA
>CAYPAC010000117.1:0-4372 GCA_964408615.1 uncultured Methanosarcinales archaeon | reverse complement strand
CAGGAGATTATGGTTTCAGGCACTGATACTGCTGGAAATCTTGTTGAAATTGACCGTGTTAATTTTCATAAAGGTGATACACCTTTGGTGAAGCGTTTTGAAACAGCATATCCTGAGCATGATTTGTACATTGGCGGAAATAAAGGTGTTGCGTGGGTATTTGATATTGATATGGGCTGGCCTAAAAATCCTGAAGTTTCAAGGATTGAGTTGCTTGACGAAAATAAAGAACAGTCTCTTGATAACCTTGTTGATTATTTACAGCTTGCATTTCATGAAACAACGCATATTCGCCAGATTGGTTCTCGTTTGATGTGGCGTTATGTTGGTGTTGCTGTTGCAGAATTTTTTGCAAACTATGCGCTTCAAAAGTATGATGCTGGTGTGTTTGATAAGGATGCTTATTTTTCTGATTTTAATGTATTTGAAGGAAATGACATTCAGACAACTGATGTTTTTGGCTCAGAACTTGCTCATCCGCGAACACTGCGCGAGCATGTTTTGAAATGGTTTTCTATTTTTGCAGCGCAGTCTTTGGGGACTGGCACGCGTGCTGAACTTTTGAGGAAGCATGGCCCGTTCAAAGGTTCTTTGTGGTATGATGATGCTGGCAATTCTGCTGATCCAAGAAGATTTGCGCTTAATGAATCAAATAAAAGAGAAGAACAAGCTATTCTTGAGTCCGCAGTTTATGACATAACAAGCACTGTTCCGTGGGAAGTTTCAAAAACTGCACATCTTGTTGGCAAAGTGTTGATGGCAATTAATGATTTGGAAAAAAATACTGGCTTAAATCCTGCTTCAAGGGATATTTTGCAGAAATTATTGTATGACTGCCGCCGTGCAAAAACAGAATTTTCAACAATTATTGAGACTGATGCTGAGGTTTCTGGACTTTATTGTACTCATGCAGTTGTTGGTCCCAGATTTTCAGGTGGAGAACGTGCTTATCAGAAAAAATTCAACAGCTTAACTGCAGGTGGTTTGCTGGGAAAAAAAGCTGGCGAAATTCTTGAAAGCAGTATGACTGTTGAGGAAAAAGAGCTTGCTTTGAGGGCAATAGGTGTTCAGTACGTGCGCGCGTATGACAGTGATTTTGCTTTGAAAACAATTCCTGAAAATTTGAAAAAGCTTGGTTTTGATAGCGCTCAGGAAGCGTATAAGAATCTTGATGTTCTTGTAGAAAGAATAACTGCTCAAAAAATTGACTGGAATGATGTCTTGACGCCGATGAACATGACGCGTGTTGACATTCAACGTCGTTATCGCGGCAATATTGTTGATTTCATGTCTGTTGTTGAAAAGGTTGGTTACAAGAATGCAGTTCAGATTTTTGAGTCTGCAGAAAGTGTTGATGATGTTGTGAAATACAATGAGATTCCGCAAGAATTATATACTCAAGATAAAAATAAGTCCACATCAAGTGATTAACATGGCAAATGAAGATCTTCAAGATACGGTAAGAAAATATTTCAAAACCGATATTGTATGGTTGCATACGAATAACCCTGAGTTACAATACAAATCTTGTGTTGATAAAGACAGATTAGTTTTGAGAATAAATGATTTTCCAGACGAACCACTTTATACTTTGATAGTTAATGATAAACCTTTAACAAGTTTTAGTGATTGGCCAAAAAACTGGAAGCGTTAATTTTATAAAACAATTCTTACCTACAAAAATTATATGGAGCACATCAAGCAGAAAATCCGCACAATTCCGCATTTTCCTAAACAAGGTATTATGTTTCGTGACATTACTACTTTGTTGAAGGACAAGGATGGTTTTAATGACGTAATCAATGCTTTTGCTGAGCGTTACAAGACTGAAAAGATTGATGTTGTTGCAGGCATTGAATCGCGTGGTTTTATTATTGGCGGTGCATTGGCGCATAAATTGGGTGTTGGTTTTGTTCCTTTAAGAAAGAAAGGAAAACTGCCGTATAAAACTCACAAGATTGAGTATGATTTAGAGTATGGCAAGGATTGTTTGGAAATTCATGAGGATGCAATCAATGCTGGTGATAATGTTTTGCTTATTGACGATTTAATAGCTACAGGCGGCACTGCAAAAGCAGCTGCAGATTTGATTGAAAAAATCGGCGGTGTTATTGTTGAGTGCGCTTTTATTGTCGACCTTCCTGATTTAAAAGGCAAAGAAAAACTTAATCGTCCTGTATTTGCTTTGGTTGAGTTTGAAGGGCGTCAAGAACCACCCGCTAAAGCAGGCGGCGTGAAATGATAACGACGTTCATATTGATAAGCAAGTGGTTCTTGAGCGTGTTCAGAAATTGCTCGTCCTATCTACAGACTGAAGTGAGTAGTGTGCGTCAAGAGCAATTTCTGACACATTAATCAAACACTAATTTTTTTCTCCAGAACAAATATGCTATCCATGCTGTTCCAAGCGCCATGTCTATTGTTGACATTTTTACAAACCATTTTAGTTGTTCGTATGTTGGCGTGCCTTCATGATGATTTAATGGTCCATTGAATGTTATCCATTTATCGCTCAACGGCCACATTATTTGTACTCCTGATTCGCTTGTTGACAAATCTAATAGCAGGTGAGTTGTTAAACCTAAAGAAAACAGTGCTGCAACAAGTGCTGGTTTGTATATTTTTGTTTTAGTCCCAAAAATATTGAGCGCGAAATAAACGGCAATGCCTGCTGTAATAACCATAAAAATGCTGTGGCTGAATGTTCTGTGTATTTGAAAATTATCTGTTGTCCATTCTATTAAAAAATCTCCGTCAGGCGCTATGCCGCCTAACAGTAATGCGGCCCACATTAATCGTGTGAGATTTGTTTTTGTTATGCGTTCGTAAAGTCTTCCGCACAACCATGCTCCTATCATGTGTCCGAATGCGCCTGGCATTTGAACAACAAGAAAAATGGCGTATAAAAATGTTGTGAAACAAATCAATTAACTACCTTTAAGTAACAAAAAAAAGCAAGATTTATAAATAAATACAGTTCTGCCTTGTAATGAAATATATTGCTTATGCTTTTGCAGTTATGGCTGGCTTGTCAGCAGGCTGTACTGCGCGCGGTTATCGCCCTCCACAGAATTTTACAGGGTACAATGCCATTGAAAATACAGAATATAATACACCTATTGACTTTTTTGTTGAGCGCGAACTTGCTGTTTTAAGAGATGATACTAAATTTGTTGAAAAACATCCTGAACAGGGAACGCTTGTTAAATTACTTAGTTCTGAACATTCTCAACAGGTTATTCTAAACCGCCATTCTGTTGTAACTGCAGTGTCTTATCATAATGTTTTGTTGCGTGAATTGTTTGTCGGCAAAAAAGTTCAGCGATGGCTGCTGGACAGTATTTATCGTAATGCCAAACCTGAATTTACCAACATTCAGTATAAAACATTAAGTAATGAAGAACAAAATAATGTTAATGCTTCGCTTGATAAATTATGTGCATTATTAAATAAATTTGATTATAATAATGTTGGAACAAAGAAAGAAATTAAGCCTTATTCAAACATTGTTCTTGAAAACATTACAGGTCTTTCTTATCTGCAGGATGTTTTAACTGCAAAGGCAAATGTTGAACTTCTTGAAGGGCATTTGATTGAAGCTGACACTGCTTACAATCATGCTTCCATGATTAAAAAGAGTCTGACAAGATTTGATGACTTCAAAAACAGAAAAAATGTGTGGAATGCTGTTAAAACTCAGAACGCGCGTGAATTATTTGGTGTCAATCATCTGTTAAGCACAGCCGGCATTATTGATGAAAAAAAGAACATAGAAACATTGTGCACAGAATTGTTGCAAAAGACAGAAGAGATTTTCAGATATCCTTCTTGTAAGGATAAGCATGAAGCATTTCAGTTTGTTGTTTCATATGCTTTGGAAATTCCTTCAAGGCTGTATGAATCTGGAAAAATACATGAAGACTCTGCCATTGTATTAAGAAAAAAAATTATCAATGATACTGCTTCTGTTTTGAAAAATCTTGGTCAGACAGATAAAACAGATTACTTGCCTGATTTGAGCCAGATTGTGTTTAGCATTATTCCTGGCATTGGCATGTTGCACGTTAATGAATGGAAAGATTGTGTAAGTAAGGATTGGTTTGTTCCTGAAGGGGTTAGTGACGAAAAAATTTATGCTGTAGTCATTCGTGAGGGGCATCGTTTGATGAGTGGTGACGGAAATTCTGCTCATTATGTCGGCAGTACAAATCCTGCTATTATTAGCAGGGGCATTGCAATAATTTCAACCGGCGCAAGTGTTGTTGTTCCTCAGCTTTTGAAAAGTCACAGCAGTCGCGCTCCTGAAACTATTTCACAGCCAGAGACTCCCACTGTTGCTCCCCCTGTTGGCGGTGGTGGAACACCAGGACAT
>CAYPAC010000116.1:0-4429 GCA_964408615.1 uncultured Methanosarcinales archaeon | reverse complement strand
TACAAGTACAAGAATTCATAAGCGAAAGCCTCAAAAATGTAGGCCACAGCAAAACAAAACTACTAAAAACACCATTAGGAGAAAAAATAGTCATCTACGCATCAAGACCAGGACTAATAGTAGGCAGAAAAGGAGAAAACATAAAAAAACTAACACACGTCCTCAAAAAAAAATTTGATTTTGAAAACCCACAAATAGAAATTGCAGAAGTAGAAAACCCAAACCTTGACGCACAAATAGTTGCTGAAAGAATTGCATCAACACTTGAAAAATTCGGCATACAAAAATTCAAAGCAATAGGACACAAAACAATGCAAGAAGTCATTGACGCAGGCGCATTAGGCATAGAAATAAAAATGTCAGGAAAAGTTCCAAGCGCACGCGCAAAAACATGGCGCTTCTATTCAGGATATCTCAAAAAAAGCGGAGACATAGCACTAACAGGAGTAAAACACGCACACGCGCAAGCACAACTAAAGCCAGGAACAGTAGGAATAAAAGTAAGCATTATGCCAAGCGACATAAAAAGACCTGACGACATAACAATCACAGACTCACGAAAACAACAAGAAAACCAATCAGAACAAAGAACAAAATGAACCACAAAGAACTAAAAACACTTCCAAAAACAGACCTGCAAAACAAACGCATAGAATTATACAAAGAATTGATGAAAGAAAATGCACAAATAGCTATTGGAACATTACCAAAAAATCCAGGAAAAATCAAACTCTCAAAAAAAACAATTGCAAGGATTAATACACTCCTTGCGGAGGCAGACAAAAAAGCATGACCGTTTGCGTACGTTGCGGACTTTCACAAGACCTATGCGTCTGTGAAAGCATAGCCAAAGAAAGCCAAAAAATTATTGTGAGAATTGAATGCAAAAAATTCAACAAAAACTACACAGTGATCGACGGCATAGACCAAAAAGAAATTGACCTTGAACAACTCGCAAAAAAACTCAAAGAAAAACTCGCGTGCGGCGGCACAGTCAAAGGCGACAAAATAGAACTGCAAGGAAAACACCTCCAAAAAACCAAAGAAGTGCTAATCCAGTCAGGATTTGCACCAGAAACAATCATACTAAAACAATAAAAAAACACACTGAACAAAAAAACAAAACAAGAGACAAAAATGAAACACACATGCAACGACACACACTGCCATGTTCACAATAAATTAAGAACCCACGGCAGACAATTCACAGGAACTGTCATCGAAGCAACAGCACAAAAAACAGCAACAATAGAATGGCAAAGAAAATACTACCTGCCAAAATACGAACGATATGAACAAAGAAGAACAAAAGTAAAAGCACACAATCCTGAATGCCTAAATGCCCAGAAAGGCGACATAGTAACAATAAAAGAATGCAGACCTTTAAGCAAAACCAAACATTTTGTCATAACAGAAAAAACCGGCAAAGACATAACATTCCTTGAAAAAGAACATCTGCTCGAGGAGTCACACGTAAAAAAAACAGAACAACACAACAAGACAGAGGAAACAAATGAAACCAATTAAAGCATCAATAGTAAGAAGCCTGCCACACTGCGCAAGAATAACAGCATGCGATAATTCAGGAGCACGCATACTAAAAGTAATAAGCGTAAGAGGACACAAAACAGTCAAAGGAAGAGCATCAAGCGCGGCAATAGGCGACTACATAATGGCAGCAGTTGTCGAAGGAAAACCAGACATAAGAAAACAAGTAGTTCCTGCAGTAATAGTAAGACAAAAAAAAGCATACAGACGACCAGACGGAACACACATCTCATTTGAAGACAATGCCGCAATAGTGCTCAAAGACGAATTAGGAAACCCAAAAGGCACAATGGTAAAAGGACCTGTTGCAAAAGAAGCATGCGAACGCTGGCCAGCAATAGCAAAAATCGCAAGCATGATAGTATAGGTGAACAAATGAAAACATGGTCAAAACACTGGAAAACAAGCAAAAAACCACGAAAACAAAGAAAATACGTTCACAATATCCCAGTTCATTTAAAAGGAAAACTCCTTTCAAGCACACTAACAAAAGACCTAAGAAAAAAACACAGAACAAGAAACATAAGAATACACAAAGGAGACAAAGCAAAAATCATGCGCGGACAACATCGAGGAAAAACAGGCACTGTTGAACGTGTTGAAGTAAAGAAAATGAAAGTTTACATAAGCGGTGCAGAAATAACAAAACGCGACGGCAGCAAAGCACTATATCCAATACACCCATCAAACATAATGATAACAGAACTAACACAAGACAAACGAAGAATGCCACAAAATAAGGAGACCAAAAAATGAGCAAACCAACCTTTTGCAAAAAGCTTGACCAAAAGCAGTCAAGGACGGCATTCCACTTCGTTACAGCCGTCCGAAATAAGGAGACCAAAAAATGAGCAAACATTTAAAAAAATACGCAGCGCCGACAACATGGCAGATAACAAGAAAAGATTCAGTGTATATTACAAAACCATCTGCAGGCCCTCACAGCATTCGCATGAGCATTCCAATAAGCATCATTCTAAAAAAATTAGGATACGCAAAAACAAACAAAGAAATAAAAAAAATACTAACCGCAAAAGAAATATTAGTTGATGGAAGACAAGTACAAGAATCAACATTTCCGGCAGGCATTTTTGATACAATCAGTTTTAAAACAATAAAACAAAACTATAGAATTTTATTTGACAGCCAAGGAAAATTAAGCATTGTTCCAATAAAAGAAGATGAAAAACAAACAAAAATAACAAAAATAATTGGAAAAAAAATGCAAAATAAAGGATTGCTTCAACTCAACCTATCTGATGGAAGAAACATCCTCACAAAAGAAAAAAATTACTCAACTGGAGACACCCTGCTAATCGAAACCCCGTCAAACAAAATACAAAAACACCTCCAACTTGAGCCTGGCGCACTTGTTTATTTAATAGACGGCAAACACGTCAGCGATATTGGAACAATAAAAACAATTGAACAAAAAACAATCACGTACACCAACACAGAAAACAAACAAGTACAAACCCTCAAAAAATACGCATACGTAGTTGGAAAAGAAAAACCATTAATCACACTCAAATGAACCCAATGCAAAACATCCGGATAGAGAAACTAACACTCAACATAGGTGCGGGAAAAGACCCTGCAAAACTGGAAAAAGGAATAACACTTATTAAATCAATAACTGGAATAGAGCCAGTCAAAACAGTAACAACAAAAAGAATAGCAGAATGGGGGCTAAGACCTGGACTGCCAATAGGATGTAAAATAACTTTAAGAAAAAAACCAGCACATGAACTCTTCATACGACTCTTAAAAGCAAAAGACAACAAAATAAAACACAACTCAATAGATGATAAAGGAAACATATCATTTGGCATCCATGAATATATAGACATACCAGGAGTAGCATACAATCCTGCAATAGGAGTAATAGGACTGCAAGCATGCCTAACACTTGAAAAACCAGGATACAGAATAAAACGACGCAAAATCCGCCAAAAAAAATACCAAAAACACACACAATCACAAAAACAGAAACACACACATACCTACAAAAAAACTTTAACACAACAATAAAGGCAGAAGAATGACAACAAAAAACTGGAAAAAAACATTCCAACAACTAAAATCAAAACAAATCATACTAAAAAAATACATCAAACACAACGCCCCAAAAAAACGCACAAGCGGATTAGGACTAAAAAGATGCAAACGATGCGGAAAATACGGCGGACACATCAGCAAATACCATCTTGACATATGCAGATGCTGTTTCAGGGAAATCGCAACAAACATAGGATTCAAAAAATACAGTTAAGGAGGAAAACAATGCAAAACGACACAATTGCAAGCACACTATCAAACATAATTAACCACGAAAAAATAGGCAGAAAAGAAGTAATAATACACCCTCTTTCAAGAACCCTCAGAAAAATATTAACAATAATGCAAGAAAACAAATACGTTGGAAACTTCGAAGAAATAACAGACACAAGAGGGGGAATTGCAAAAATCAATCTCATAGGAGCACTCAACAAGTGCGGAGTAGTAAAACCACGCTTCAGTGTAACAATAAAAGAATATGAAAAATTTGAAAAAAGATACCTTCCAGCAAAAGGAGTAGGAATACTTATTGTGTCAACTTCAAAAGGAATAATGACCCATGAAGAAGCAAAACAAAAACACACCGGAGGAAAACTAATCTCCTACTGCTACTGACCATGAAACAAACGATAGAAGAAAAAATGGACATTCCAAAAGAAGTCATGATACAGATAGAAACACTCACTTACACAGTCAAAGGACCTAAAGGAGAAGTGACAAGAAAAAGACCGCCGACAGCAGTAAAAATGACCACAGAAACAAACAACATAACACTCAAAGCAGAAAAAGCAACAAAACGTGAAAAAAAACAACTGTAAACCAC
>CAYPAC010000115.1:0-4449 GCA_964408615.1 uncultured Methanosarcinales archaeon | reverse complement strand
TGTTGGATATTGGAGACTAATTTACACAATTATTGGAGACGAAGTCAAAATCATAACTTTTGTCCTTGAATTTATGGATCACGATAAATACAATAAGATATTTGAGTATCGTAAAAAATAAAGAAAAAATAGGAGAGAAAATTATTTTTTAAGAACAGGACACTACATTGAAGAAAGGTGTGTTATTCTTGCATAATGTAGTTTTTGGCAAGTCACAAGAAGAAATCTATTGCTGGATTGCCTCACAAAGAAGATTAAGGTCGGGCATTAAAACATAAGCATTCACGCAATTTGTAACACACTTTTGTAGCACAATGTGTTTGTAGAAGCGTGATGCTACGAAAAACGTTTTGATGGCACAGGTTTTTAAATAGCAACCTGTATACCGGAGAATCTATTTAGTGGAGGTAAAGAAAATGGCTAAAACAATTGAAATAACCCCTTCAAGAGACGATCAAAATGAAGGACAGAAATCAGAAGTTCAACTTGAAATAAAAGATGGAAGAATGTTTGTAAATGGTCTTCCTGATGCAGATAAACTTGAATACGTTGCTGTTGCAAGAAACCAAGACACTCGAGACTCAACATATTTTGTTGTTCATCGACCAGAAAAAGATTGGAATTATAATTCTTTCAGATTGCATATAGGCAAAGAAAATGAACTTAGAGAAGCAAAAGTTGACCATGTTGAGCGTTATCGTGATGGTGGAACCACAAACATTGATTATCAAATGAACGGTAAAGATGGCAGATTGCATTTTCCAACACCATTTGAAGAATCAGCAAAACCAACTGACACCTACGCAGGTAAAGTGGTGACTCTTGAAAACTTATTGAGTTATTGAGATAATTTATCAAACTATTTTTTATTCCTCTTTTTTTTCTATCACACACGATTGATTTTAACAAGAATTTTTAAGAGTTCTTTCACTTTCATGATCTGTTTAGAACACGTAGACTTGTTTACTCTAAAATTCCCTGTTCTTAGCAAGTTTTTGTGTGTCCTAACTTCCTGAAAAATTCATAATAGCTCATTTTTACCACCTTGTTTGTTTTCTCTTCAAATTTCTGTTAATATTATATGGGGACACAGGGATTTGAACCCTGATCCGCCGCTCTCTTCTAAACTTTTTTAAAAGTTTGCTGGAGGCGGCTATACTAGCCAGGTTGTACTATGTCCCCGACAAAATTGTTAATTAATAACGGGTTGCATAAATATAAAGATTATGTTTTCTATTTAAAATCTTAATAAACTCTGTTGGCTTTTAGGTCCATCTTCTGCCTTTACTCAAAATTGCTGCAATGTCTTCTCTCAGCATAAAAATCCACACAACTCCGTCTGGTGTGAACTCTATTTTTCCGCTGGTTTGTAAATATCTTAGAATTACTTTAAGAGTATTGTGATTAACTTTGCGCGGCAGTTTTCGTTTTATATCAGCAACACTAATGACTTGTTTTGCTTTGCGGATTGTTTCCTCTACCATTTGCACTGTTTCTAATGTTGGGCTGTGCAATTTTGGTTTTTCTAGTATTTGTTGCATAGTTATCAGTATGTATCTAATTGATATTAATTTATAAACTTATCGTTTCTGGAGTTGAGAAAACATTAAATAGATTAAAATTAGCATAGTCTTTATGAAAAGTAAGAAAAAACTCACTTGTGATTATCACGGCGCCTGTAAGAATAAGGCGTATAAAGAAGTTTATCCTTCTATGTTGGGCGGAAAACATAAAAGTCGCGGGTGGAGTTATCTTTGCAGGAAACATTATTTTCAAGAAGAAAAGAGATACAAATGGAAACTTCCTTCTTGCAGTGTTGACTAATTCTTTAATTATTAGTACAGCCAGCTTATACAAAGTCCCAAAAAAAACTGATGATTTATTTTGAATATAAAGATTGTGTTTTGTCACACAATACTTAAATAATTGAATTCTTTTATATTAAAAAAGAGCATGACTGACAACAAATTGTACAAAGCAATAGCAACACTTGTAGGCATTACTATAGGTGCTGGAGTCTTAGGCATTCCTTATGCTGTTGCAAAAGCAGGATTTCTAACAGGACTAATCAGTCTTGTGGGCATCGGAATTGCAATGCTCTGCATCAATCTTATACTTGGAGAAGTAACGCTAAGAACAAAAAAAATACACCAACTAACCGGATATGCAGAACTTTATTTAGGAAAAACAGGAAAACACTTAATGGCAGCAAGCATGATATTCGGCATATACGGAGCAATTGTTGCATACACACTCGGCGGAGGACAAACTCTTGCCGCATTATTTGGAGGCTCAAAATGGCTGTGGAGCAGTATTTTTTTCATTATTGGAGCAACAATAATATGGAAAGGGCTAAAAGCACTTGAAGAATCAGAATACTCTGCTGAAATAATAAAATTAAGCATTTTTACATTAATAATTATTTTAGCAATATCATCAGGAAAAATAAATTCTGAAAATCTAACAATCTTTAATCCAGCACAAATATTAACACCATACGGAGTTGTTCTTTTTGCATACCTCGCAACAGCAGCAGTGCCAGAATTACGAGAAGAACTAAAAAAACAAAAAAAACAATTAAAAAAAGCAATCATTATTGGTTCAGTAATCCCAATGATAGTTTACACATTATTTGCTTTCATTGTAGCAGGCATTGGAGGACAACAAACACAAGAACTTGCAACTATCACAATCGCACAATCACTCGGAACATTAGGAGCAATACTATCACACCTATTTGCATTACTCGCAGTATTCACATCATTCATAGGATTAGGATATGGGCTAAAAAGCATGTACAATTACGACTACAAAATAAGTGAGAATACTTCATGGATTCTAACATGCCTTGTTCCTGTAATCGTAATACTCCTTGGCGCGCACTCATTTGTCAAAACAATAGAAATAACCGGGGCAATATCAGGAGGAATAGCAGGAATAATAACAGTGCTGATGCACTGGAAATCACAAACAAAAGGCGAAAGAAAACCAGAATACAAAATAAAACTCAACTGGCCGACAAAAATCATGTTAATAACATTATTTATACTTGGAGCACTCTTTGCAATAAAAAATCTCTTTTAATCCTTTTCTTCATCAAGAAATTTAACAATACTATCACGAAAAACAATCAAAAGAACAACAACAATCATGAACAAAACACCACTAATAATCTGAGGAAGATAATGCTTAAACCACAAAGGAACAATTCTTTTCTTGACAACCAAAAAAACCTCATTACTCGAAACAGAAAACTCACCATCAGATGCAGTGAAAGTTACAGAAGCACGACCATGCCAGCCAGCACCAGGCGTGAATATGGCAGTTGAGCCATCAAACTCAACATTAATATTATCAACAGACGAAGCGCTAAAAGACAAAACATCACCATCAGGATCATTAAAAAAATCAGAAAGGTCAAGCGAATGAACAGAATCCTGCAACCAAACCTGAGGCTGAATACCACTTGTTACAACAGGCAAAGGCTCAACCTTCCACAAATATGAAAAAGCAATAAAAACACCTACAAGCAGAACAAACAGAACAGCATAAGCAACAAAATTCTTCAGCCAACCAAAAGACAATTTTTTCTTCTTATGAACTTTCTTTTTATCAACAATTTTTTCATGAATCTCTTCAACAGGCTCTTCAATAACCTCACGAATAACCGGTTTTGATTTACAAACAACAGCAACAGGCGCCAAAATATCAGACTGCGCTTCAACAAAAACAAACTTTTTATCAGAACCAACAATTTCAACATCAAGAGAACGCCAGCGATTGCTAACAAAAACCACAACTCTTAAGTCTTTTTCAGAACAAAACCTTCGAGCAAGCCAAGACTTTTTAATTTTAAACAACAAAGAAACATCATTAACAACAGTCGGAGTAACATTTGTTTCAAACCACACATATGAATAAACGTGCTCTCCTGCAGAAACAGGTGTGGTGCGCCTGCCTTTAATTATTTTGAGCTGAAAATTCTGAACCGCATCTTTTAATTCAAATGAAATTTTCAGCCAGTATCAAAAACAACTTCTTCACCAGCAGCTAAAAATTTAGAAAAATAAACAACACTATGCCTACGCACCAAAAATTTAAAGACTCCTGCCAAAACAACAACAATAACCCCTGCAGAAACGTAATCAAGATAATTCAGAAAAACAGCTCTATACAAATATACCCCTGCAGAAAGCGAAACAACAATTAAAACAACCAGCAAACGAACAAGCCATTTAGCCCACAAAAACTGAGGAGAAAGAACAGCTGATTTAGGAACAAAAACAAGCCTACTGCGCAAATCCTTCTCAACAGCACGACGCAATCTCCTTTCATCAGGAACAACATCTTTTTTCTCAGATGAAACAACATCTTCACTGACATCAGCCTCATCTTCAACTATTTCATCATCATCACAAACACCCTTTCCTCTGAAAAACTTGCGAACAA
>CAYPAC010000114.1:0-4457 GCA_964408615.1 uncultured Methanosarcinales archaeon | reverse complement strand
ATATGTTGTAACAAGAGCAGACCCAAATAGTAATTATGTTCCAAAAGTTAAGATTGATTTGAAACCAGTAACAGACCGTTATGAGGCAGCGTTAGTGCGTTTGGTTTATCGAGCGTTATTCGGATAAATCTTTTCTTTCTATGAATAAAGATTGCGCAAACGCTTTCTTTAGTGTAGTATCTATTTCTTGTTCTGTTGAGTGTATGTAGACTTGTGTGTGTCAAGAATTGATAACATGCAATTCTTGACATGCTCGGAAAATTCTTTATCGATACGTAAAATGAATTTTCCGACACTTGAGAATTCTCTATGTCTTGCTAATTTTTGTGTGTGGATTGGGTTTTTGCAGGTCTTGTATATTTTCGAACCCTTTAATACAACAAAAATATCATTTTTATCGTTGACAAATTCAGTTATGGGACCGGGGAGATTTGAACTCCCGACGTCACCGGCTTCAGCGGTGTGTTCTCCCGGGCTGAACTACGGTCCCGAAATGATTTACGTTTTTATCTGAATTGTTGTTTATATACTTTGGGTTTCTCGTATCCACTTTTTAAATATTTTTCTGAGTTGTTTCAAATGTTCTTCTGCAACAAAAGTATGAGGCGCATTTTTAATAATGTGCATTTCTTTTTTGCTGGTTATCTTCTCGAAAAACATTTTTTGTTGTTCAACAGGCGTGCTTGTATCTTTTTCACCAACAACAAGCAGGACAGGCATTGTTAGTTTATCTGCATCTCTCAAAATATCGTACTTCAGTATGTCTTTTTTGAATTGTTGCCAGTTTAGTTTTAGTGTGATTCCTTTTGATTTGCTTTGCCTTACTTGCCATCCTGTTTTTTCCCAGTATTTTAATTGTTCTGCGGGAACATTTTCAACAAATAATTCTCCTGATACTACTGGTGCAAATGGCGCTATTGCTTTAATTAATTCTGGATTTCTCTCAGCGAATAACGTAACAGCTATTCCTCCTAAACTGTGTCCGACTAAGTAGAATGGTTGTTGATAAAACTCTTGTTTTTCTGCCCATGTGATAACATCTTCTAAATCTTGATAATGATTTGTTAGTGTTGCGTTTTCATAGCTTCCATCGCTTTCGCCGACAGAATTTGTTGTGTCAAATAATATTGTTGTAAATTTTTCATTTTCAAAAGCTTCTTTTATTGCCCGTAAGTGTTTTTGTTCTTTAAATCCTCCGAGTCCGTGCATGATGAAAACAAGTCCTTTTTGTTGTAATGATTTGTTAACAATAATTGAAATGTTTTGTTTTTTTCTGTTTTGTATTTGCATTTTAGGAAACATTGAATTCTAATTCTTCAGAAATTGCTTTGTCATTTATTGTGTCTTCAATAATAAATGATATGTAGTATGTTCCTGCTTCGAGTATGTCTGGCTCAAATTCAAAGGGGCATAATAGTTTTGTTTGTTTTGAACAATCTGCACTGCCCCCGATATCTTTTTCTGTGTCGTAAATAATGTTTCCTTCTTCGTCTGTGAGCATTGCCGTGCATGTTCCTTTTGTTTCTTTGTTTTCGCATCCGGCATTATTAACTACGACTGCGGCATAAAATGGTGTTTCGAGCGTGTCGATGACTGGTTTTTCACAGTATTCTTTTTTTTGCAGGCTTGGTTTTTCGTTGCAGAAGAATGTTGTTTCTATTATTAGTGGTGTTTGTTCGTCATTTGTTATTTCTTCCTTGTGTTCTGTTGTTTGTGCTGTTGTTGTTTCTGGGTGTTTTTGTGTTGTGCAGCTTGCAATTAGCAAAAAAATCATTATTATAATGATGTGTTTGTGCATTTTGTGTTGAAATTAACGGTTGTTTAAATGTTTTTCGCAGAAAATTTTTTAAAACAATGTTGTTTTGTTTGAAAAAATGAAGAATCTTAACGCAAACTTTACTAATAGGACTTTTCTTGATGATTCACGTAATCCTTCTTTTGATGTGTGTGATGTTGTTTTATTTGGTGTTTCTTTTGACCTTACTGCGTCGTACAATAAAGGCACGTGGTTTGGCCCTCAGGCTTTGCTTGATGCTTCTTGGCAAATTGAATTTGAAGTTCCTGTTTTGATGACTGAATTAAATAAAAAGGTGAAGATTCATAATGCAGGCATTCTTGAGTATCCTCGTGTTTCTAATAATGTAACAAAGATTTCTGCTGAAATGGTTGCTGATGTCAAAATGCTTGCAAAAAAATGTCTTGACGAAAATAAATTTTTAATGGTTTTTGGCGGAGAGCATTCCATAACTAACGGGATTTTTGATGCTTTGTCTGAAAAATATTCTTCAAAAAATGTTACAATTATTCAGTTTGATGCACATCTGGATTTGCGTAATGCTTTGGAGGGTATGAAATTAAGTCATGGCAGTGTCATGCGTCGTGCTGTTGATGCAGGTTTTAGTTTGGTGCAGGTTGGTGTTAGAGACCATATTAGTCAGGAAGAAATGGATTTTATTGTAAAAAATAATCTTGTTGATAATGTTTTTTTTTGTGCTACGCAACCAAAAGAATTTTATAAGCGTTGTGAACATTACGCTAATAATTTAATATTTGATGGGGAAATTGCAGAGGAAATGATAAAAAACATTTGTTCAAGAATAAAAACTGAAAAAGTTTGGCTGACATTTGACGTCGATGGTCTCGACTCAAGTGTTATGCCTGGCACTGGGACTCCTTTGCCTCACGGTATTTCTTTGTCTTCTGCTGAGAACTTTTTGTTCAAATTAATAAATTATTTAAAATCTTGCAAAAAACAATTGATTGGTTTTGATATTAATGAGGTTGCGCCTGAACTAAAAAAAGATGATGTGGTTTATCTTGTGGAAAATACTGTCTCAACAAGAAGTGAAATGACTGCTGCTTTGATTGCGTATAAATTGTTGGCTTGGCAGTTTTGTGAGGTGAGAAATGACTGAAGAACAAACACCTGTAACCAACGGCAATGGTGATGAGCAGAATGATGTTATTAGCCGTCATAAAAAGCGTCACCAGCGCGGTGTTAAGGATGAGCTTGTTCCGTTGCGCCACATTGATTTAAGTGCGTGCAAGACTGTTAATGATGTTATTTCTGCTATGAGTTTTACTGCTTTTGGCGGTCGCACGCTTGGTGAGTCTGCTGATGTTTTGGAGCAGATGTTTTCTGACACTAAATGTTTCAGGGTGCTTACGATTTCTGGTGCTATGACTGTTGCTAAGATGGGTTTGATTTTTGCTGATTTAATTGATAGAGGTTTTGTTAACGCTGTTGTTTGTACTGGTGCTTTGATGTCGCATGGTTTTATTGAGTCTGCAGGGATGCAGCATGTGAAGGATCCTGGTTTGTCTGATGAGGAATTGTACAAGCTTGGTTATGACAGAGTTTATGATACTCTTGAGTCTGAGGCTAATTTTGATCAGGCGGCTGAAATTTTTGATAATGTTTTGAGAGCTCATGATGCTTCTGTTCCTTTGAGCAGTGCCGACATTGTTTTTTTGTTGGGTAAGTACGTGCAGGATAATATTCTGGGGCGTAGTATGTTAAAGTCTGCTTTTGTTAATAATGTGCCGATTTTTATTCCTGCTTTTTCTGATTCTGAGCTTGGTTTGGATTTTGCTGCTTTTAATAGAAGGATGAAAATGGAAGGTAAGAAAGAACTTGTTTTTGACCCTATGAAGGATTTGGAAGCGTATACTGAGCTTGTTTTTAATTCTGAATGCATGGGCATTTTCACTATTGGCGGGGGTGTTCCAAGGAATTGGGCTCAGCAGGTTGGTCCTTATCTTGACTTAATTCGTTGTCGTTTGTTGGGGCGTGACCATTTTTCTAATTCAAAAAAAGACCCGTATATTAAGAAGTTCAAGTATGCAGTACGTGTTTGTCCTGAACCAACAAATTTAGGCGGCCTCAGTGGTTGTACTTATAGCGAGGGTGTTTCTTGGGGCAAGTTTGTTTCTCCGAAAAAGGGCGGTCGTTTTGCAGAAGTACCTTGCGATGCAACTATTGCTTTGCCGTTTATTGTTAAGGCGGTTTTTGAAAGGTTGGATGCTAAAAAAGAATTATCTTCCTAAGACTCCTGCTACTCCTACAATATTACTTGCTATTGTGTTGAATAATAGTATAACAATGATTGCAAGTATTGCGTAAGTGAGTGTGCTTTTTATTGTGTTTGCGCCTAATAAGTATCTTTCGTTTAGTTTGTCTGCCCCGTTTTCTATTCCGTTTGCAATGATTGTTAGAATAAATGATAGCTGAAAAACGTAAATTCCTACGACGATTTGGAAAAAGTATGTTGGTATGCCGTCGCCGAAGAATTGTGCTATGTCGCTGAATGTTCCTGCTCCTTCTTCTCCAAGGTTTGTTATGTTTCCTGCGAGTGCGCTTAGTATGAATGTTATCATTGATGTTATTCCTATGACGATTCCTGCAATGACTGGTGTTAAAAAAATTATTTGTGAGCGCATATCTGATATTATGTCTG
>CAYPAC010000113.1:0-4516 GCA_964408615.1 uncultured Methanosarcinales archaeon | reverse complement strand
GACCACCGCCAGACAAAGCAAAATAAGAAGGCGCCTCAACCATATCACGCATAATGTTAAGGACAAGAAAATCATCAGTATTAATCGGAATAGGCTCAGGACGAAACACAACAAGAGCATAAAGCAAAAATAAGACAAAAATCAAACCAACTTGCTTCATTTATTCACCCACATCAAATGCGAACAACCTTCACGCATAAGGTTAATCACCCTATTAGTAATGATAGTATTACCCCCTGTTACAACACTTATTTCAATGCGCCAGCCGGATAAATCCGAACCAGTTCGGAAAACCCGTCTGTCGCGCGTTCACTACGTTCACGATGCGCCAGCCGGGAATCGAACCCGGATCTCAGCCTTGGCAAGGCCGTATTCTACCATTAGACCACTAGCGCAAACTTTTTTACAAAAAAGCATTTCTGCCTCATAAAATTGCGTGCCCTTTTAAAATTATCTCTTTAAAGCGTTGCGAGCGAAGCGAGCAACGCGAACAAAAATTGTTGAAATGAGCCCGCCCAGATTCGAACTGGGGACCTTCTCCTCGTAAAGGAGACGTCATAACCGCTAGACCACGGGCTCAAAACAAACAAAGAAATAATCTGTGATTTAAAAACATACCTGCCATCGTAGGCGCAACAACAACTATTAAAATACTAAAAAGAAAGAAAAAATAAAAAAATTAGTTCACCGCCTTATCTGCCTGAACCCTGCCCCAGCCGTAGCTTGTGTCAAAGCCAAGTTTTCCAAGATCTTTCACAGTAGACAAAATCTTGCTTTCAAGCTCGTCATCGCTCAATTCTGGATGAACAAACTTGACCAGCGCAGCAACAGCGCTCACAACAGGAGTAGCCATACTCGTCCCGCTTGCAGTCTTGTAATCACTTCCAAGCCATGCTGACAACAAAGCAACACCAGGTGCTACAAGATCTAATGCTTTTCCTTTACCAGAAAAAGATGCTACTTTGTCAGCACCATCAACAGCACCGACTGTTGTCGACTTGCTAATACACCCTGGCAATGATACCCCTGCGCCACCACTGTTGCCAGCAGCAACAACAACAAGCACATTCCTGCTACGCGCATAACTAATTGCATTTGTCAAGTCTGGGAAAACACTGTCGCAAAAACCTTTGTAAGTATACGGCTGAGATGTACCAAGACTCATGCTGAGCGCATCCGCATTGAAATCATCTTCAGTTCCAGCAACGCCATCTGCACCATCAACCGCCCAGTAAATTGAAGCAACAACATCACTGAAATACCCTGAACCTGTTGAATCAAGAACTTTGGCTGAAAGAACACCTGCATCAGGAGCAACACCCTTTGCATCTGCATTAACACCATCACCAGTTATAAGCCCTGCAACATGACTGCCGTGACCGTTATCATCAGCAGGGTCATCATCATTATTGACAAAATCTTTGCCGCCAAGATAACTTGAAGAAAGCTCAGGATGATTGTAGTTATAACCAGTATCAATCACTACAACTTTTCTGCCAGCACCCGTATTGCCAGCAACATGCACGAGATCCGCACCAATTTGTTTGTTAGCATTAACATCTGCAGTTCCGACCTTTGTTGCAAAAACACGAACATCCTCATCAAGACCTAATTCAGCAGCAACACTCTCAGAACAAACAACCGCCTTCACAGTCTTAGCATCACGAACAAACTTGCAGCCTTTCTCCAGCGCAGAAACAAGTTCTGCATCAGTATGAACTAAAAATCTTCCTTTGCCAGCACCATTGCCTGCAACAACAGAAAATATCGAGAACACAAAAACAAACAAAACAACCATTGAAAACATTATTTTCTTAAAATCCATAAACATCACCTCTTTCGTTACCACAACAAAGCACTACCCCTATATAATATTTTCGAACAAAAATTTATAAACAAAACAAACAATCAAAAAACAAATGACTGCATACTCACAATTAGTTGAACACATCAAGGAAGCAGGCATACTCAGCTCTGTACAAGAACTCCTTGGATGGGATGAAGAAACAATGATGCCAACAGGACAAACACAATTACGAGCAATTGAAAAAGGAACATTAGCGGCAGTAAGCCACAAACTATCAACTTCTGACACTATTGGAAAACTACTCCAGCAAACAAAAAAAGAAAAACTAAACAACGAACAAAAAGCAATGGTGCGAGAAATCGAGTTTGACTACCTGCGTGACAAAAACGTGCCTGCAACACTTGTAAAAGAACTAAAAGAAACAGCAACACACGCAACAGAAGCATGGAAAAAATCCAGAAAAGAAAACAAATTTGCAACATTTGCACCACATTTAAAAAAAATTATTGAGCTAAAAAAACAAAAAGCAAAAGCAATTGACGGAAAAAGAAATCCCTATGAAGTATTGTTTGAAGAATACGAATCAGGCATTACAATACAAGAAGCAAGCAAAATGTTTCAAACAATAAAAAAAAGACTGGTACCACTCATAGAAAAAATAAAAAAAACAGAAATAAGTAAAGAAATACTTTACAAAAAAATACCCCAAGAAACACAATTCAAGTTCTGCAAAGAACTGGCAGAATATATAGGATTTGACTTCAACAAAGGACGACTGGACATATCTGCACACCCATTCAGCGCAGCATGGAGAATAACAACAAGATTTGAAGACAACATAACAGCATCAATATTAAGCACAGCACACGAAGCAGGACACGCACTATACGAACACAACCTGCCATTTGAACACATAGGAACACCATTAGGACAATACAGGTCATTATCAATACACGAATCACAATCAAGACTCTGGGAAAATCATATCTGCAGGTCAAAAGAATTCTGGAAAGGAGCATTTCAAAAATAAAAAAAAACATACAAACTAAACACGACACTTGAACAATTCTACAAAACAATAAACACAGTCAAACCAGGACTAATAAGAGTGAATGCAGACGAAGTCACATACACAATGCACATCATCCTAAGATTTGAAATTGAACAAGCACTAATAACAAAAAAACTATCAGTTGATGATTTACCAAAAGTGTGGAACAAAAAAATGAAAGAATATCTTGGAGTAAATGTGCCAGACGATGCAAATGGAGTTTTGCAAGACATACACTGGTCATTCGGCGACATCGGCTATTTCGGCACATACAGTTTAGGAAGCATGATAGCCGCACAATTATTTGAAACAATGGAAATGGAGATTAAAGGACTTAAAGAAAATATAACAACAGGAAACTTTACCGAATTACAAACATGGCTCAAAGAAAAAATACACAGACACGGAAGAAGATACACTACAAAAGAACTCATCAAAAAATCAACAGGACAAGAACCAAACCCAAAAGCATATTTAGAATACTTAGAAAAAAAGTTTGGAGAAATCTACCAAGTTTAGCAGAAAGGTTTAAATAAACTCTCATCTCTTTATTTTATATGTCTGAAGCAATAAGCACAGAACATCTACATCAAGATATGATAAAGTTACAACGCGATATGAGTGTCATAAAACACATACTTTCTGAAGAAGGCAAACTAACAGACTGGGCAAAAAAACAACTCAAAAAATCACGCGCACAACCAACTGAATCTTATACGGATATAGATAATGTGTCAAGAACCACCAGCTGAAGCAGGTGGCGTGAAGTGATAACGACCATAAGATTTAATAGCAGGTGGATTCTTGACATGCTCAGAAAATGCTCGTCCTTTATCTACGAACTAAAGTAGGTAGAGTTAGTCGAGAGCATTTTCTGACATTTAAAATAAAACTCAGTTCGCAAGCAACAAAATTCTTAAGGAAACAAGACAAACACATTTCAGAAAGACTCAAAATATCACTTAGAAAATTAGAAGACGACCCGTTTCTCTATGTTGAACACTACGAAGGAGGAGATTATTACAAATTTCGCATAGGCAATTACCGCGCACTTTTAGACATTGATTTACAAAACAAAATAATCTGGATTCAAATTTTAGACCAAAGAGGAAGAATTTACAAATGATGTTTCTATCTTACTTCAACACTAAATAAAAAAAATGGGCCCGCCGTGATTTGAACACGGGACCACCGGCTCACTCAGAGCCGTTTTTGTCTGAAACGCAGCCATATAAGACCGGCGCTCCACCAGGCTAAGCTACGGGCCCAAAAATGAATGCTCCCGCCGGGATTCGAACCCGGGTCCGAGGCTTTCCTTACTATCATACGAAAGGCCTCTATCCTTGGCCGGACTAGACGACAGGAGCAATGCTGTGAGTGAGAAGTTCTCAGGTTTTAAATGTTTTCGTTATACACTTCGCAAATTGTGTTTTGCTATTTTAAGGCAGTTGTGTTGCAGTGATAATTTTTGCAGGCTTGTAAAGCTTTCCATTATCTTCAACAACACGCTTTTCAGCAACAAACATTGAAAGTGTTTGTTCTGCGACTTCTACAGGAATTTTTAAAGCATCATGCGCGATTTCTTTTGCCTGTTTTGCAGTTAATCCAGGACTGCGCTTTATCATTGTTTCAAGCGTGTATGCCTCTTCCTTCCATGG
>CAYPAC010000112.1:0-4540 GCA_964408615.1 uncultured Methanosarcinales archaeon | reverse complement strand
AAAAACTAAATATGCTACTTTGGTAGAATCTGATGGTGCAACTCAAGACGAGCTTGCTTTGGTGTGGAATGATTTGGAGCGAAGAAATAAAGATTATGATGCTCTTGAAAAAACACTTAAAGATGCTGTTGATAAACATGCTGTTTCCGAAGCTGACTCTAAAAAACTTAAGGATTTTCTAGCTGTAAAAACTTCTGAATATGCTTCTGTAAAGAATGAGTGTGACTTGTATGTTCTTGCTAAGGACGCAATGCTGGATTATCTTTTGAAAGTTCGTCCTGAGTTTGTTGCGCGTTTGTTTGACCACGGGCCTGAAACTTCTGATGAGGAGCTTGAACAAAAAAGTTTGCTTTTCCGTGATCCTTCTCGTTTTTATGAGGCTATTGCTTGTTTGCTTGATGAAGATGCTCAGGAGCGTGAATTGTTGCAGGCTCGTGCTGAACAGCTTGAGGATTCTGTTAAAAGACACACTGCAGATTATGCCAAATTGCAAAAAGATTATGCTGCCAAAACTGCAGAGTTGGATGCTATTAAAGCTCAGGTTGCTGTTGATGAAGCTTATATTGTTGAGCAGACTGGGTTTTTGCTTTCTGAGAATGAAAAGGCTTTGAAACGTCTTGATGAATTAAAGAGGGATGTTCATGGAACCAGGCAATAAACATAAAAGTGTTGTAAATGCAGGCAAGGCAAATTGGTTTGCTCTTTCTGCTGCACTGGATTATTTGGAGTTTTCCCGTGCAGAGAATATTTCTCTTAAAGATAATGTTAAAGAGCTTGAAGCAACAATGAGTGTGCTTGAGGAAGAGTCTGAAAGAATGGCTGTTGCTAATGCTGAATTGCAGGACAAGCATGCTCGTGTTGTTAAGTATGCTGATGGTGTGCTTCGTGCTTTGAATGCTCAGCGTCCTGCTGTTGTAAAATATGAGAAATGCAAAACTGCTCATGCTTCCCTGAAGCCAACTCTTGAAAAGTTTGTTGATGCTGTTGCTCATGTTAAGGGTGACATTCCTGCTGTCGACACAACTGCTGCAGAGACTGTTTTAGCAACTCTTCCTGATGCTTTGACGCATGTTGCTCGTGCTTATAATACTGTTCGTATGAATGTTGCTGCTTCTCATGCTGCTTACCAGCGCGTGCAGGATGAAAATGCAAAGCTTCAGTTGGATTATGATGAAAAGGTTGCAGAGCTTGATGTTGCTGATAAATTGTTTGAGGCAGAAGCTCATTCTAAAGATGCTTTGTTGGCTGAAAAATCAACTCTTGAAAATAAATATGCGCACCTTGAAAAAGAAAAAGATGTTCAGCGTGTTGCTTACGACCAAAAACATGCTGATTTAATGTCTGCTGAAGCTCAAGTTCGCACTCTTAATGATGTTGTTGTCAAACAAAAAGCTTTTGCTGATGGAAAATCTAAAGAGGCAGATGATTTGTTGACTGACAATGATGTTGCCAAGACTTTTTTGGCTGATTTGGTTGGTCGTCTTGACGGCATTGATACTTGTTTCAAAACTATTGCGCAGGGCTTGCGTGACAAGCTTGCTGTTTGCACTTGAGGTGTTAAAATGACTGATATTGCTGATTTGGTAAAAACATTGAAGGAACAGTTTGATGCTATCGCGGCTTCGAAAACTGATACAGAATCTGTTGTTAAGGATGCTCATGCCCGTCTTGATACTTATTTGGCTAAAGAACAGGCTGTTAATGTTGCTTTGAAAACTGTTGTTGACAGATTTTCACCACAATTTAAGATAACTTATGCTGCTGAATTATCTGGCGCTGTTACTGCTATTCCTTTTTTGAAGGATGTTGTTGATGATTTTGAAAATCTTTACAATGGTGCTGACAGACAACGACAGCGTTATCAAGATGCTTTTGGAAATGTTCGTGATAATTATCAAAATGCCCGCAGGCGAATTGCTGATTTCAGGACTGCTGTGAGCATGCTTCAGGAAGAGTGCGAAAAGCTTGAGGAATCAAAAGCGGAACTCGGACAATTAGTTGCTCATTTGAATACTGCAAATAATGAGCTTGTTGCCCATAATTCTCGTTTGGAAGGTGCTGTTAATTATTTGAGCACCGAAACAGTTAGTTTGAGTGATAAAGTTGGAAAGCGTGATTCTTTTATTGACGAGCGTTATGGTGTTTCTGTTGACGAAACTCCTGAGTCTATTTTTGTTGATGCTTTAAAGTCTGTTTATCGTAATTTAACAGATGGAAACGAACGCGCATTTAATGAATGTGCTCGTTATGTTGCTAAGGGCGTAAAAGGCAAAGCTCTTGGCACAAAAGAAGTTGTTGACATGGTCAAGATTGTTGCTGGTTTTGAAACAGGCAAGCCAGGATGGTTCAGCAAAAAAGAAGATGCTTATGCCGTGATGCGTGAAATGACTGCTTTGCTTGGCGGCATTAATGAACATTCTGATGTTGAAAGAGTTTTTGCTCGTTTAAGAACAGTTAAGGAGAAAAAATGGCCTGTTTACTTGATTGCAGATTATGTTTTGTCTGCTCCTCTCGACGAGCTTGTTGTTGCGCAAACGTAATTATGTTCTTGCGCGTGTTTCTTCGCGCTCTTCTGCTTCAACTTCTTCTGTTAGTTCTTGTTTATTTCTTTTAATCAGTTCGTTTATAAGTGTAACCGCTTGGTCTATTTGTTTAATCGCATCGGTTTTAACTGTCTGGGTTAGTCTTTTAGTTGAACTGGGAATGTCTTCAAGAAAATCTTTTACTCGGTGTTTTAAAAGCGCAGAGAGAATGCTGTCAAATGCTTCTAATCTGTTGAGAATACGTTGAATGTCTGTGCTTTCTTCTCTTGGTGTTCTTTTTAGAGTGTCATGGTCCCATGCAAACAATTGGTTTATTGTGTTTATGTAGTAAGTTGATGCGTCTTTAAGCACAGCGTACTCGCCTTTTATAATTGCTTCACGCCATATTGCAAGTTTTTCGTTTAATTGTTTGAGCATTCCCATTGCAAGTCCTGTTGTTCTTATTCTATTTTGTAACCAGTCTATTGTAGGGCTTGCGCTTGGTTGTGTTAGTTTTTGTCCAAAGAAATGCCACCCTTTGCGCGGTGCAGAAGCAATTCCTTCAGGGACATAACTTGCTATTTTTTTGTGTCCTTCATAGTGAATGAATGCAAGGACTAATTCTATGCCAAAGGCGATGACGATTACCATTTGGCTCCAAATAATAAAAGTTATGAAGGTTTCTTGTGTTTTGTCAAAGTTTGGTAGTTCTGCGAGTTGTACGTTGCCTATTTTAAATCCTGGCAGGTCTTCTGCAAGTGAAAAAAGCAATAGCATGATTACAAATAATGCAAGAAGAAGGCCTGCGCCGATTAATGCTCCTTTGGCTTTGTTCTCTTCTTTTCTTTCAATTCTGAATGCCCAGTAAATTGTAATTGCGACTCCTGCTGTCATGAATCCAAGAAGGATTACAGCTCCTCTGAAGAGAAATTCAATTGGCAGGAATATCGCAACTCCTAAAGCCACGACTGCAGATATAACATTGACTGCTTTTTCTTCAAGAATTTTATTTTGTTGCTTTCCAATTGTGTTTTTTAACACGCTGTGAAGAACTGAGAAAATAATGATGAATAAGAACAGCCTGAATAATGCTTCTACTTGGTATTCTTTTTCAACGAATTCTAAACTTATAAGTTTTGCCGCCGCATCAAAAACATTTCCTAACGGTTCTGCAACTTTTTCAAACGGATTTGTTGTCTGCGCACTTACAACTGTTGCTAATAGTAAGAATGTGAGTATCCAGAATGTTTTTTTCATCGTGTAACACCTCTGTATGTGTTAAAGAACTTTGTTTGATGAAGAGTATTTAATATTTTCGTCTCGTTCAAAGACAAACGCCTTAATTATAATAGAGGACGAAAGTAAATAATAATAGTCGTCCTCTATTAATAAACGAAGGCACCTTGACAAAACTTTTTTACCAATTTTAAGATATTAATTACTTAGTGCCTTCGTTATAATATAAGACAATTGTCTCAAACAACTTAAACACACATAAGTTTATATATCTAAACATACATAAACTGATTATGGCTGTGAAAACAATTACTATAACTGAAGACGCTTACGCGTCATTGAAGTCCAAGAAAACTTCTTCTGAGAGTTTTACTGACGTTATTCTGCGTATTACGAAGCGCCGCCCGTTGAGTGACTTTTTTGGTGTTTTGTCGAAAGAAACCGGGGAGTCTATGGAAAAATCTATTATGGAGTTTCGTAAAAGGCACACGGAAGAGCATCGTCGTCGTGTTGCGCGCATTGTTGCAGAATTGAAGGAGGATTAAATGACTTGTTTGGAAACAACATTTCTTATTGACTTATTGCGCGGCAAGGAGAATGTTAATAATTTGAAGGAGGAGTTAGAGAGAACTGAGTCTTCATTGAGTATAACGCCGATATCAATTATGGAGTTGTGGATCGGGGCAACAATTAAATCTTCAGATAAAGAGAAAGAAAGAATTCTCGCGCTCATAGATGCTGTTGAAGTTCTCAATTTTGATGTTGAAAGCGCGAAAGAAGCT
>CAYPAC010000111.1:0-4546 GCA_964408615.1 uncultured Methanosarcinales archaeon | reverse complement strand
CTCAGTAGCAATAGTTCTGGAAACATTTTCCTGAATATTAGTCAGAATACTATTAAACTCTGATTCAGCCATTGAAAAAACATTAGTAAGTTTTTGAGGCAAAACATACTGCTCACCAATTTTCATCAGTCTGTCCTTCCACTGCTGAGTCTCCCACAAAGCAAGAATTTTGCCGTCATTATTACACGCAACAACCTGCCCCTTATTAAAAAGCTCAACATAAATAATAATTGTTTTACCACCAAGAAAAGTTTCTATCTTTATGATGCGCTCACTGCCAATCTGCGTTATAGACACAATTTTGCCGCCCTCAATTAATCTTTTCAAACTCTTAAAAAAACCAGACTCCAACGAAGAAAATTTTGAAACACCCACCCAGACAAGACCTGGACGAAACACATGAACAAACTTTTTACCAACAAGAGTCTTAAAACACTCAAAAGACAACAACTTATCAGAATGCTGAAAAACCTTTGCAATCCTGCCGCCAACTAACAACTGCAATTCACGAACAATACCCGCAAGTTCAATAACTGAAAACTCTCTCTTCATCTTAACGACTGGCAAGCCCAATCAAGCTAACGCCAACAATAATAAGAAAAATACCCACCCATTTAAGCTTATTCATTTTCTCATTCAAAAACTTCATAGACAACAAACTCACCCAAACATAATTAACCGAGACAATTGGATAAAGAACAGACAACTCCCCACCACGCAAAGCAGGAATAAAAATAATACTCGCAATACCATATAAAGAAATACCTGCCAACAAATTATAATTTTTAAGCTGGGCACGAATACTCAAACCAAAAGAATTTGAGCCACGCTTTAACAAAATAGGACCAAAAGCTCCAACAAGCGTGCCAATCAAAACAAGACCAACAGCCCAAAGTTCAGTAGCCATCAAACAACCCCCGGAACATCAGCATTATTCCTACTGCCAAAACCAATAAAACAAATACCAGTAAAAATTGAAAAAATACCAAAAAACTTCAAAAAAGACAAAGACTCATTCAGGAAAAAATATGAAAGCACAGCAACCCAAATATAACTCGTAGCAATAATCGGGTATAAAACAGTAACATCACCGCCCTTAAAAGAAACAATCAAAATAACCGCTGCAAAAACATACAGCACAATGCCTGTTAAAAGAGGAACATTAGTAATTATTTCAGGCAAACGCAAAGCACCAAATTTGTACAAAATCTGCGCAGACGAAGTCAACAAAGGACAAAAAACAACAAGCAAAACAGCCCATATTTTAGCAGCCATTATTCATCATCACCAATCAAAATCTCAACAATCGCGGCAAAAGCAGGACGGGTAATGAAAACACCTGCAGTAAAACCAAGAATTGTTGTAAGAGCAAAACCCTTTAACAGACCTGCACCAGCAAATAATAAAGGAACCATCGCGGCAATAATAGTTGCATATGCTGAAAAAATAACGAAAAACGCACGCTTAATACGCTCCTTCCAATTATAAACACGCTCAGCAGACAAACGACGACGCAAAGCCTCATCAACAATCACAATCTGGTCATTGACACCAGTGCCGACAGAAATAATCAACCCAGCAATAGCAGCCAAATCAAGATTCCACCCGATCAAAGCAGCAATACCCAACACAATAAAAATCTCTGAAAGCGAAGTAAGCAAAATAGGAACAGCAATTCTAAATCTACGATAAACAACCAACAAAACAAGAACCACGGCAAAAATAGCAACAAAACCCATCAACAAAGCATTACTAATAAAACGACTACCCAAAACCGGCGAAATCGTATCAATACGAGTAATTTCAAGCTTTACAGGAAGACTGCCAGTAATAAGAACAGTCTGCAAACGCTTCATATTCTCCAAAGAATCAAACAAAGCATCCTGCTCAGAAACACCAGCACCAGAACCAGTAATAGAAATATCAGTAACAGCACGCCCCTGCAAGTCCTCAGCAATATTAAGACTATCAACCTCACTATCATCAAGGAACAATTTCAAAGGCTCACTAAGATAACCTTCTCTACGCCCAGGCTCAGTAATAACCTCAAGATTCTTAGTAGCATCAGCCTGACGCTCAGCAGCCGCAGGACTCAAAGAAATTGAAAACATAAAACCACAAACCCAACTGCCACCAACAGTGCCACAACCACGATTAGGGTCAATACCAGAACACTCAGCAGTACGACAAACATACGTAATATCATTACCCCCCTTGAAGACTGAAGCATTTGCGATTCTGGCTTCAAACTTGCCCTGCTTTCCAATTAGCTCAACAACCTCTTCCTCAGTAGCACCAGCAATTTCTACCAAAATAAAACGATTACCCTCACCAAAAAAACCAGGCCGGTCACGAACCTCAGTAACAATAATATCACTCAAACCATAAACATTAAGACGCTCCTTCAAACTATCCAATAACAAACCCATAGTATCATCAGACACAAACTCAGCAGGCTGCAACAAAACACGCGTACCCCCCTGCAAGTCAAGACCTTTTTTTAAATTCGTCACAGGCACATTGTCAACACGAAAACCAAGATTTTCAGGACGAATGTCTTTTGTACGCAAAACATAAGAATCCTTACTCGTCTGAACACGCACAGTTTCATTAGACTTAAGCTTAGACGTGAAACCATAATAATCATTCAAGTTTTTAATTGGAACATTATTCAACGAAATAATAATTTCTTTTGACATTGGCGGAGCAGTAGGCTTAGGATTCTCAACACCCGCAAGCATAGCAGAACTATTCTTTTCAACAGACTTAATCACAACACCCTTCTTAAAAGGATTAGGATAAATCGAGATAAGCGAAAAAAGAAGCACAACTAAAACAACAATAACCTTCCAATTAGTAAAAATTCTTTTCCACTCCAACATCAATTACCACGCCCCATATACCAGCGCAAAATACCTACATTCTGAACCCAAGTATAAACAACGTCAAAAATCAATCCAACCATTAAAATAAACATAATCTGCTTAATAACATCAGCATCAGTAACAAAATAAGCCACAACAACAGCAGCCAAAGCAGTAGCAGTCATAGTCATACCAGTCTTGACAGCAGAAAACAATCTTTCAAGCTCACTGCCCTCACGCCTCTTGTAAACCTTAGTTGTCAATAAAATATCAGTATCAACAGAATAACCAATCAACATCAAAAAAGCCGCAATACCTGCAGTAGAGAGTTTCATACCAATAAACGAAACAACAGCCAAAGTCGAAACAATATCAGAAAAAGCCGCAAGCATGACAAACAAAGAAGGAATAACAGCACGGAAAGTTGCGTACACAACAAGACTCATGAAGACAAAAGCTATCAAAACAGCAAACACAGTCTGACGAAAAAAATTCTCACCCAAACTTGAACCCATATTTTCTATTGAGAATTTGCCACGCTCCAAAACAATGCCTTGTGATGAGATAGCAGTTATTAAAGAATCCTCATCAACATCAGCAGCCTCAACAATCAAAGCACTCAAACGCCCTGCTTCAGTCAAAGAACGAACAGAAATATCTGCATTAGGAAATTTGTTTGATAAAAAAGACTGCAATTCATGAACGTCAACAAAAGTTTCTGCCGGGATAGTCATGGTTATACCACCCTTTAATGAAACACCACGACTAACAAACTCACCAGTTGTTAAAAACTTGAAAACAAGAAAACCAGCACAAGTTAAGAGCAATAATAATGAAAGAAACAACAACTGCTTGTACTTCTTGTCATAAATATATATCAATGATTGTTTAAGTGACATGCGAGACAAAGAACAAGAAGATGTTTTTAAATGTTTGTCAGAACAACGCAGATATAAAATAAAACAACCCCTGATACACCTTAAAACCATCAAACAACGGAAACGGAAGCATGTTGAAGATGAACAAAAACAAGTTGATTTGCTTAGTGACATACAAAACAACACGCTTTTTCATAGGAAGACGGCGCTGTTTCAGCCACTGACGAGCAATTAAGAAAATAATTAAATTAGCAAAAGGACCTGCAAAAGCAACAACAGCAGAATGAATTGGTGAGAGAACACAATTACCAGTACTGCAGCCAATAGAAACATAAGCAGGCACGAAAAACAAAAAAGGAGAATGCAACAATTTTAAAAGAACACCAAAACCAAGCCAAAAATAAGACGCGTGAAAAGTTGCTGAAAGACCGAATGACAGCGCAGTAAATTTGTGCATAAGTTCATGAAAAATCAAAGCAGGAGCAGTAACAAGACAACCAAGCCACAAAGCACGCCAATGAAAACCAACATGATAAAGACTACGAAAAAAACCAAACTGACGCCAAACATCCATAAAAATAAATCCTACTGCAGCTGTCATTATTAATATGTCAATAATTTCCTGGACAGATATAATCATAATACAACCAACAACTGCAAAGTATAAAAACATGTCGCGAACTGGCAAGAACATGACAAAAATACACTATGATTCAGATTACCAACAATTAAATGGAAGAAATACTTCAGGAGAAACATTCAGAACAAGAGAAGGAACCATCGACGAAGTCGTTTATTCTACAC
>CAYPAC010000110.1:0-4549 GCA_964408615.1 uncultured Methanosarcinales archaeon | reverse complement strand
CTTTTTTATTATCTTCTTAATATGCGTTGCGCATAAAATATCCTGAAATTTGATGCCTTTACCGGAAATTTTTCGAACGAACCAAACTCAATAAAAGCTTTTTCAATTACTAAATTCGGTGCGCGCTTGGCATGACCTTTTCCTTGTTCCTGCTTGTTTTAATATTCTAATTATTAAGTCACCCTTAATCATAAAAAGATGTTTGCCGCCTGAAAACGGCCCGTCAAAACCGAATGTTTTCAGACCAGTTATAAGCTCACGCCACTTGAGGGACTTCAATTTTGTCATAACTTATCCGAACAAGCGGTTCAATGCTTTTACCGTCAAGAACTGGAATATTCAATCCTTTCTTAATTCTGACAAATAACCAACTCTCAAGAACATTACGAAGTTTTTGTTTGCATTCTTCTAAAGTCTTTCCAGTTGCCCAAACGCCTTTACAAACAACAATCTCGCCATAAAAAGGTTCTTTCTTGTCTTTAATAGTTTCAAATTTAGCTCTTCTTAACGCGGTTTCAATGTATTCAATTAGCATGTAATACTCAATATTTAAGTTGTATTTAAACTTTGTTTTGATAATTTAACCACCACAAAGTGACAAATAACCGCAAGGTTTACACAGTTATTCTCGCATACATGTTTGGCAGTATTGTTGCAACATCTTTTGGGTTGCGGACTTCACGATAAATTGCATGCTGTCCTATAGAACGCATTTTGTCGTCGATTTTTGGACCGTAGGCAAGCACTACTGGAATGCATCCTGTGCGTTTTGCTTCAATGACTGCTTTTTTTGTATCCTCAATTGCATATGAATTTTCGTAGTCAAAATCATGCGGCACGCCTTCCATTAAATAAATTAATAATTTCGTTTTTTCAGGACGCTGGCTTAACAAATGCACTGCGTGGCGGATTCCTGCACCATCACGGTTTTGCTGTAATGGCTTCAATGAAGCAATTGTATCGCGCACAGATTCATCATAAGACGCATCAAAATCTTTCAGCAGGTAAAACTCAACTTTTTTAGCAGTCTCGCCTGAATAGCCAGCAATTGCAAATGGGTCGCCAATGACGCTTATTGCTTCTGCAAAATAAAGCTCTGACTGTTTCACAACATCAATCAGTCTTTCATTCGGGTTACGCAAGTCAAAAAACCTTCTTAAAGAACCACTAAGTTCAGAAATAACCATTGCAGAAACAGAACGCCTGTTTACTAATTCTTTCATGTAAATTTTGTCAGATGGCGTGATGCCTGCATTCATTTCAGCGCGTGCCTTGACAACAGCATCATAATCAACATCACCAGAACGCATTTTTCTGACAACAGAATGTTCTTCAGGCCTGAACTGCTCAAAATGCTTTCTCAAGCGCTGGACTGTTGCTGAATCCTTGTCCAGAAGGATTTTTCCAGCACCACAAATGACTGGCAGTGTGCGCTCAAACAACTGCACAAACTTCTGCCTGTACTTCATTCCAGAGACATCCCATTCATCGTAACGAAAACGCCTGCCAATACCAACTTCATCAGACGGAAGCGCAATAATTGGAGCAACAGCGCCATTGCCATAGTGGCTGATATTTTCCAAAGTGACTGCCATTCCTGTTTCAGGACGCGCGTCCACAGGAGCGTTAATGTCTAAAAAACATCCAGCAAGAGTGTATAATGTATCAACAAGCCATAAAGAACGATTGACATTATGCTCATCAAGTTTTTTTTCAGCAACAAGAATGTTCCACGCATTATCAACAACAGTTTCAACTTTTGACGACATTGCTTTTTTTAAATCAACACCAATACTGCCCATCATCAGTTTTTGATACAAAACATTAAGAAATAATTGCAAATCACTGTTTGACTGCTGAGGACTAAAATTCAGCCCTCTCACACGCCTGAAAAAATCAAGATTTTTTTTCAAGCCAGGATAATTACTGCGCAAATGCTTGTCTATTCTTTCAAATTCAGCTATTTCAAACAAGCTTTTTATCAAGTCTGGGTTTTCGTATGATGCAACAAAATTAGCCATCGAAGGAGTGTCGCCAAAACGTTTTTTAAGCTCTGGCTCAAGTGTTTCTGCGTCAAAAACATATGTTCCTGCTTCTATCATGCCTGCCTGGTAAGACGCAAGTGCTTTGTAAATGCTGAAATTTCTGTCACTGTCTCTTGATACTTTAACCACCCCAGGCAGGAAAAACTTGTTTCCATCCATTGAACACGACAACTCATTGTTAGGAAATTTTTGAATAACAATAGCTGTGCCAGTCAATGATTTAGCATAATGCTGTAAAACATCGCTGACATCTTCTAATCTTACAGCTGCAGTGTCTGTAATGTGAGCATTATCAAAATAACCGCTGTCATCAGTCATGTATTCAAACAGACTGTCAATTGAACTACTTTGCGCGATTCCAAAAGCAAGCCATTGCTCAAAATCCTGCTTTAATAATGCAACTTTTTCAGGCAGGATGCTGAAATAAGTTTCAACAGTTTTGCGCAAGTCAGCAGGATTGTTGCTAAGATTGCTTGTTGCTTCTGTAATTCTTCGCGCACAGCTGATGCATGCACGTCTGTATTGTTCAGGCATAGTTGACAAAATATTTATTCTTTTAGGCAGTTCTTCCAAAGGCTCAGTCGTGTGGTTTTCGCCTTTTGAAACAAAAACATTCTTTATAACCTTTGACAAGTCTTTTGTCATCGCACAAACTAATTCAGCTTCTTCAACACAAAGACTGCCATAAGCTTGTTCAGCAACAGGCAAAATTTTTTCAGCAATATACGACGTGCGAAGCCAGTGAAGTTCATCTTTTAAGTAATCAAGCTGTTGAAAGAAAAATCTTTGTTGTTCAGCACTCATTGCTCCAAAACGTATCAGCATGTCTCGAACAAATTCTTCCATTTTTGAAGAACGAAAAGGGGCTTTTTCATCAACCATTGTTTTATGTTTGTCGCCAACAATCTCAACCAAACGCTTCCACTCGTACTGGCCGATGTCAGAAGGCATGTGCGCGGCAATCAATGACATGTACGGCAAAACTTTTCCATCAACACAAGTACTAAGCTGTGTGGCTGAGCCAGCAGGGTCTGACAATATGCGCTCAAAATATCCAACAACATTCTCTTTTATCATCCCCGCAGGAGCATCTTTTCTTTTCAATCCTGAAACAATTTTACCAGCACCCTGAATGACATTATTTCTAACATTATCCTGAAGCTCAAAAATGCGCGTGAAAACATCATTAAAATATACAGTTCCCTGCCTGTCAAGAACAGGATGCACGGCAGTTGCAACAGAAACAAGTTTTTCATACTCTTCTCTCTTTAGAGAAGTATAAACATCATTGCCACAAATTGTCTCAATCAATGACAAATATTTAACATTAGTTGACGTGTCACTTGTTTGAAGAATCTGTGCAACAGAACGCACTGCGCTAACGCCTATTTTTGCACCAACCTTGCGAAGTATAGGGACAGCATGTCTTAAAAATTCTAATGTGTCATTAATATTTTTTGCAGTGTAAAAAGAACAAAATCTCAATAATTCTTTTTTTACAGGCTCTGGATTTCCAGTTATCACATCTGCGGCAAGAATGACTTCGTTATACAATAACCTGTCAAAAACAGCCATTCTGCCTGCATCCCATTTGTATTTTCGTTTAAGCTCATTTCGTGTTTCTGCAAGCAGTCTTTGAGTCTGAGCAGTGCAATTGTTGATAGCAGTTGCGTAACTATTAACTGTTGTTTCAGTGCCGTTGTCAACAATGCTAAACAAAAAGTCAAGAGCATAAAAAACTTCATACCTTGGCAATACTCCAAGCAATGCGCGCTTTTGTGCAGTCGGGTGTTTTAAATGCTTTTCAGAAATATTAAAAAAAGAACCATAGTTTTCATCATGATAGCTGAACTCAACATTACCTTCTTTTGTGCAACGCCTTCCAGGAATGATATGCAAACAACGTATCCAGTCTTCACGCGCAAACTCATCAAGCTCAAGTCTGCCAAACGTGCGCACAACATTTTCAAGTGAGGAAGCATGAATGCAGTTTGCATCAACAATATTCACCGCACTCATTAATTGCGGCATTATTTCAGGCACCTTTTTAGACAGCTCAACAAATGGCTCTAAAGAAGATACAAAACTAACATCAGTCTTACTTTTTTCGCGAGCAATGCCTGCAAACAAAACAAGCTTTGGAATTATTTCAGCAGAAACACCAGAAATGCTCTCTGAAAGAGCTGCTGAAGTCTGGCGAACAACAGCATTGCCTTTTTCTTCAAGAGATTTAAGTTGCTGTTCAAGGTCTTCAAGTTTTTTAATTTGCTTAACAGCAGTGAGACCTTCAGAACTTCCAGATAGTTTTTCATCCGGCATTTTCATCACTGAAAGAAAATTTTCAAAACTTCCTCAAGACCTCTGCGAGCATCCTTATCATCAGTTATCGGACTCAACAAAGCAACACGACAAGCATCCTTTGCAGGAATACTCTCACGAATTAAGCTTCCAGCATAAACAAGCAAACGTGTGCTTGCACCTTCTTCTAATCCTTGTTCTTTAAG
>CAYPAC010000109.1:3029-4565 GCA_964408615.1 uncultured Methanosarcinales archaeon | reverse complement strand
GCACGGCAGGAGGGGGAGCAGGAGGAGGACTGCCACTAAAGATTCGCAATGCAGTAGGCAGTACATATAAGCGCGGAGACCTGGTCGAAGTATTCTCATTCACATTTGATTCAGATGGAAAATCAAAAAATTCAACAGTTAATGTAACAATATTTTATCCAAACAGCACAACATTTGTTAAAAATACATCCCGAGAACAATCAACAACTGGCTTCTTTAAATTCAATGCAACACTACCATCTGATGCCCCATTAGGCACATATGGTATAGTAATAGATGCATTTGCAGGCGCAGACCAAGTACATGATACTCTTGCATTCAAAGTAGAATCTGCAACAGCAGGCGGCGGTGGAACAGGAGGACTGCCATTAAACATCTTCAATACAATAGGAACAACATACGACGTCAGCGACATGGTCAACATATTCTCAACAACAGTCAACTCATCAGGAGTACTTGTCAATGCAACAGTAAATGTCACTGTCTTTAATCCAGATGGGACTACACTAAATAATTTCCCAACAACAAGATTATCAGAAGGACGAACAAGATACAACTTCAGCGCAGCATCAACAGAAGGAACATATCGTGCAGAAATAAATGCAAACTTCTCAGGGAAAGAAATACATGACACAGAATCATTCATTGTAGCAGTCGGAGGAGCAGGAGGCTCAAACGCAACAACAGTACCACAAGTACAAGTAGAAGCACCAGCAACAGTAGACATAAATAGCGACTTTGCAATAAACGTATTAGTAACTGATACAAAAGGATTAACAGTCGACTGCACAAACTCTGCAAACATAACAATAAGAAACACACTCAACGGAACAGACGTTCTTAATAATACTGCAATGACAAAGTTTGCAACAGGACTTTACAACTATACTTATTCAACAAACATAAAAGCCACGTACGCAGCAATAATAAAATGCACAATAGCAGCGGTTGAATACGCAGGCATCAAAACATTCTCAACATTAAGCGTACCTGCAAACACAACCTCAAGCGGAAGCAGCGGAGGAGCAGGAGGACTACCACTAAACCTATTCGCAGACACAGGAACATTCTACTCACCAAACGACGTAGTAGACATATTTGCAGTCGTCACCAACGGAAGCGGCATACTCGTAACTGCAGATCTAAACGTTTCAATAAATTATCCAAACAGCACAAACCTACAAAACGGCACAGCAACACAAAAAACAACAGGAATATACAACTACACATTCACCCTACCCAACACTGCACCAACAGGAACATACCAAGTAAGACTTGATGCAAACTTTACAGGAACAGAAATCCACAACACACTTGCATTCATCATAAGCTCAGCAATTGAAGAAATCAAAAGAACAATCAACAACATCAACACAACAGTCAACATAATCAACCAAACAGTAAACACAATTAACACAACAGTCAACAACATCCAAAGCACAGTCAACAGAATAAACGCAACAGTCACAGACATTAACAACACAGTTACGACAATAAATAGTAACGCAAACACGATAAACACAAATGTAAACACAA
>CAYPAC010000109.1:383-3019 GCA_964408615.1 uncultured Methanosarcinales archaeon | reverse complement strand
ATGTCAATAATATTAACCACACAATAAACCGCATCAATTCTACAATACATAATATAAACACAACAGTTACAAACATAAGTGCAACAGTAAAAGATATCAACAGCACTGTGACGACGATTGATAGTAATGTTGATACAATAAATACAAACGTAAATACTATTAACACAAAAGTTGATATCATTAACACAACAGTCAATGACATTAACAGCACATTGTACACAGTAAATAGCAAGGTTACTCAGATTAACAACACAGTAAATACAATAAACAGTAATGTCAACACAATCAACACAAATGTAGACAGCATCAAAACAACAGTAGAAATAATAAACAGCACAGTCAACAGAATAAACTCAACAGTAACAGACATTAACAACACAGTAACCATCAATAATGCAATGATAACAAATATCAACTCAACAGTTGTACGCATAAACAGCACAGTAATACTAATAAACAGCACAGTCAATAACATAAACACAATAGTTAAAGACATCAACACAACAGTAATATCAATCAACAGCACAGTAACAAACACAGACGTATTCAGAATATCATCATTAGCAGCAGGCTCACCAAGATATCCAAACGAAGAAGCACTCGTAGAAGCATCATTCATCGGACAAAACGGTTCAGCAACCGAACCAGACACAATAAACCTAACAATATACGACAAAAACGACAATGCATGGGCCACAGCAACTAAATCATCGTTCACACAAGGTGCAGACAACATATGGACATTCAGCAAAAGCATAGAAGCAAGCCCAACAACAGGAATGTACACAGTACACTTACAAGCAAGCTATAAAAACGTAACAAATTCAAAAACAGTACAATTCAGAATAGCAACAGGAGGACCATACAGAGTAGCATTAAACTGCCCATCAAGCAGTACTGTTGGACAAAATCTCGACTGCACACTATTCATAACAGATGAAGGAGAAGTAGCAACAGAATCAATAACAACAGTATGGGTAGATACAGACGGCGATGGAATAACAGACGCAACAGAACCACAAACATCAGTCAGCAAACAAACAGTACCTTTACAAAACGTAACTGAAACAATATCAATAAATGTGCCATCAACACACACAACAGGAACATTTGTCGTCAGAGTAAAAACAAGCTATGTAAACTCAGCACAACCAGACTCAAGAGCAAGTGACACAGTAACACTACAAAGTGCAGCAGCACCAGCACCAACCGCACCAGCGCCTTCATCATCAGCAGGGGCAGGAGTTTCAAAATCAGCTCCAAAAGCGGCTGCAGAAGCACCTGCACCAGCACCATCATTACAAGACGCAATCAAAAAAGCAATAGAAAGACTGGCAGAAGAAGAGGAAGAAGAGCAAAAAGTTCCAGAACTGCCATCATACGAACAAAAAATAGTAATGATAAACTATCCTGAAGAAATTTCAATAACAAAATCACAATATGCAGAACAACAATTCAAATTCATAAATTTACTAAAAGAAGAAATACATAACGTAAGACTAACAATTATCGGACTGCCAGAAGACTCTTACGTAACAGTGCCAGACACATATGCTTCGATAAAACCAAATGAAATAAAATCATTTATAGTTATATTTAAAGGAAACCTTGAAGAAGGACAATTCAACGTAAAACATCTCATAACATCAGACAAAGCAATAGAACAAATCGAAGGAACAATAACAGTAAAAGCTGCACAACCACAACAAACCAATGTATTATCCAGCCTGACAAAAACATTATCTGCAGAATTCACACCAATAGGAATAGCAGTAACAATAATGGTTCTAACAATATTGGTCTTATTCCTGAAACACCACGGTGTCAAAGAAGAGCTTGAATTGTTAAGAGAACGCTTTACACGAATAAGAAGAAAGAAAGATGTACGTAAAGAAATAAAACAAATGAAACACAAACTACAAGCAACTAAAAAAATGTTTGTCAACGAAATCATCAACACAAAAGTGTACGAAAAAACAAAACAGAGATTAAGCAAACAAATAGAAGAGTTAAGAAAAGAACTTGGACAAAAGAAAACAACACAAAAAACACCTGAAAGAAAAATAACACAAAAAATCACAAAAGCATTATCAATATTAAAAACCAAAACAAAACCGACAAAGAAAACAACAACAAAACCAACAACACACAAACACCATCATGTTGAACATCAACAACAACAAAAACCACAAGCCTCTTCAACACCAAAATTCAAAATAAAAATTGAAACAAAACCAACAACACCAAAACAAGAACAAAAACAACAACAAAAAACACAAACAGAGAATGAAGAATTAAAACCAGAAGAAAAACCAATACAAAAAACAGAAAAAGAACAACCAAAAGTAGAGAAAGAACAACAACCAACAGAAGACAAGCAACAAAAAACCGAAGAAGAAACAAAAACAGAACAAACACAAAACACACCAGAAAAACAACAAGAAAAACTAAACAATTAAAAATACAACCAACAGAAGAAGACTTCACAGCATTACTTGACGCATTGAATAACAACGAGATTGCAAAAGAAAATGTTGTTGAAATGTTGCAGAAATTAGTGGGACAACAAAACATTTAAATATTAATGGGACTATTGTAGCTTACATTATGAGTGGGATAAAATATACGCTGTTACC
>CAYPAC010000109.1:0-373 GCA_964408615.1 uncultured Methanosarcinales archaeon | reverse complement strand
TAGTCATGAGGCCTGTAAAAAAAATTGAAGACCCTGTGCAATTTTTGTCATCCATAAACATAAAAACAAAAAAAATCACCTGCTGAAATGAAACGCGAAGCAGAGTTAGTTTTCTGCTAAAATGAAACTATACTTAGATGCAGACATTTTTCTTGCTTTAATAAAGACAGATGACCGTTATAAAAAATCTGCACAAAAATTTTTTAATTCAAACAAAGAAAAACATACTTTTGTGACTTCCACCTTGACGTGCCTTGAAGTGTGGTTTTATCTATACAAGAATAACTTGAAAGATGACATTCTAAACTCGATACGGGCTATTTCAGCATTGGCACAGATTCTTGATTACGGATTAGACGAATTGGAAGCAGCA
>CAYPAC010000108.1:0-4590 GCA_964408615.1 uncultured Methanosarcinales archaeon | reverse complement strand
CAGTAGGTTGCTTCGTCTTCGTATAGTAAGATGTTTACTTTTTCATAGAGTTCGCGTGCTTCGTCTTTTGTGTAACTGAGATTGTTTGTCATTACAGATATTGCTTCTTCTATTGGTTTGTTTTTTAGAACATTCCATAAATATGCTTTTTTGAAGTCCCAGTTGCCGAAATGGCTCCACACCCCTGCTTTTTTACTCATGTCTTCTGATGTTATAAAGTAGTTTTCTGGTGGGTTACAGTGTGTGTATTGTAGTACTTCTTCTGGATTGTTTATTTGTTGTTTCGATAGATATTTTTGTGCTTCGTCTTTTTTGTTGATGAGAAATAAGTTGTTGAGAAGGTCATGGGCTTCAAATAAGTTGTAATTATGTTTTTCAATGAGAACATCGTATGCTTTGTTTGAGCCGCATGTAAGCATTCTTAATATTCCAATTGCTTCTTGTTCATTGTTTGTGCTTAATGCTTTTCCTACCCAGTGTGCCATTGGTGTGTTTTGGCTTGCTCCGTCGAATGTGACTGCTCTGTCTGCGATGTAAGAGAATTGATGACCGAAGTCCCACCATGATGTTATGATTGCATTTTTGTCTGATTTTTCTTTTATTTGTGTTAGTGCATTCCACCATGCATCGTTCATTTTTGGCACTTCATTTTCAAGCCATGTTTGAATTTTTTCTTGTTGTCCATTGGTAAGGGTGATTAGAATTATTAGTAAGAATATTATTCCAAATGTATGTCTGATTTTTGATGTGGTGTTATATGTAAGATGTGCGTACGCCCACATTATTGTGTGTCCTGTTGCAATTGTTAGTGGTGCTATTAGCAGTAGTATGAATCTTTGTCCTTTTAATGAAGCATAGAGTCCTGCAAGGATTGTTAGTGTTAAAAAAATTCCGTAGAAGAATTGTGTGTTTGTTGGTTTGTTGTTTTTGATTAATAAAAATATTCCAATTACTGCAAGAATTAAAAATATTGTGCCGCCTGAAAAGTCTATTATTTTGTTGATGTTTGGTGCTTGTAGTTCTGCTACTGTTGTGTAAACATTTGGCCACAAATCAAGTCTTGTTGCAGTGTCTATTTTTGAGAATGAAAATGGTCCTTTTATTTGGTCTTTGAGTGATGTGAATCCTTTTCCAAAATCAAATTCGGCGTATTGTTTATATGAGAGTACATATGTTAAGATGAATGATGAGAACAATATAAAAATTAACAAGATTGTTAGATGCGTAAATACAATTTTTGTTTTGTTGACGTTTTCCTGATTTTTTGAAATGATGTGTGTTATTAGTGAAATCAAAATTGTTGCTACCACAATATACGCAGTATACCACCATCCTGCCCACGTGAATGCGTAAAGTCCTAAAATTATGCCTGATATAATGATTGATAGCAATTTCTTTTGTTGGTTTGTAAATGCTTTGAGAAAGAAATATATTAATGCTGTTGGAAACAAAATGTTGTACGCATCTGTGTCTGCCATCCCCCATGCGGTTTTAGTGAATACCGCATAATTGAGTGAGAACAGTGTTGCTGTGACAAGTCCTCCAAGATTATTACTGAGACTTTTTCCAATAAAGAACAAGGTTATTAGCGTAAGGATTGTGGTAATGATTGGGAAATAGCCCGCTGATTGCATTAGTGTTGTTGCAGGATTAAAAATGCTTAATGTTCTGTGTAAGTATGCTATTGTGTATGGGTGCAGTTCTATTGATACATTGCTTCCCATAGGGGCTGTTGCGTGGTTGTCCCACGGAATTCCGTTTTTAATTGTATCGCCAGCATGCCCTCTTTTCAGAACATTGTCTGCACGTCTTAAATAATAGTATGTGTCAATGTCGTGTAAATATGTGTACTTGCGGCCGTTAGTAATGTATTGATATTCATTTTTTACTGCAGCTGATATTTTTGCTTTTTCATTGAGAATTAATGGGTCTGTATCAAAGATTGTGTCTAAATTTTTTCTTATTATTTCTTCTTTTGTCTGTTCCGGAAGATTTGGTTGTTGTTTTGTTAGTGCTGTATAAAATTTGCGATAAAAACTGTCATACACAATGTCGTTTGCTGCTTTTTCGCTTAGTAAAATATCATCTGATTGCAGTCTTAAATTCATACCCCCCCACGGTAGAAATCCTGCGTTTGGAAGAAATTGCAGGATTATCAATAATGTCAAAAAACAAAGTGTGTTGTACTTGATACAAAATTCTTTTATTTTTTTGATTTTTGTTTGTGTTTCATTGTTTGTTAATTGTATTTTTTCATGTTTTCCTTTTAGAATATTTTTTGCGTAATTCGCGCTTTTTTTTAGAAACTCAAGTAGTTTTGTTGTATCGATATTGAGGTCATTGTTTGGTCGTTGTGTTTCCATAAGAATCTTTTGTTGCGAGCACGTGTGTTTTTAAAAAGCTTTGGGTGTGTTCTGCAATAATCTCGTGTGATTTTTGTGTGAAGTGTTTGTCTTTTTGAAGGTAGAGTGTTTCTTGTTTGTTGTTGCTGAGAACAGACAGTATATCGATGAACAACATGTTTTCTTTGTTAAGAAAGTTCTTTATTTTTTCATAGGTGTGGTTAAATTGTGTTTCTTTAGGAATTTTGTAGAAATTTTTTGTTTCTTCAAAGAGTTTTGGATTGACGTGATCTTCGGGAGGCAGTATTAATATTATTAATTGTGTTTTGTGCTTTTTTGCAAGGGAATTTATTTCTTTTATTAGGTCAAAAGTAGTTTTATGAACATCAAAATATTTGGGATGTTGTTCATTATAGATTATGAATTCTTCTGGATAAAAGTCAGTTAGAATGAGTCCTTTGTCTGTTAGTATTTTTTTAATCCAGTAATTTCTGTTTATTAAGTCTGATACAAAATTATATAACTGGCTGTGTCGTGAAAAAAACATTCTTATGTTAAACAGCGTCCATTTTTTTTCGTAATCTGCATTTACTTGATAGCCATTAATAACTGTGAATTCACATTTGTTTTTTCTGAAGTCTTTTTTTGATGGAATGAAATCATTGCCTATGAAAAAGTTTAGAAGAACAACATCTGGATCGTATTTTAGGAACATTTGCTCAAGCAGTATATAATATTGTGAAGGATTGTATCCTGGCACCCCTAAGTTCATAACAAAATAATCTGTGCCCAATTTTTGTTGAAGTAGTTTTGTGAATGTTTTTTCTAAAGGCACTTGTACTGCGGCAGTCATTGAATCGCCTATGCTCATAATGATTGTTTTATTGCCAATCTGCACATAATTTGTGTCTCTAAATCCGTCTGAATTAATTTCTATGCGTTCAGCAGATTCTGTTTGAACAATTGTTTCGTTAAAAAATGGCTTCCATTTGTAACAGAGTTTTTCATCGGCAATATACATGTCTTTTGTAATGCCTGGCGGAACCGGATAAAAAATTCTAATAGTTAATTCTGCAATTAAACAAAAAGTAAAAATGCAGAATAATAAAAGTGAAAAATTTTTTAAAAACGATTTTAGTATATTCATTTTTGTTTTTATTGATTTCGCTCTAATTTAGTAAATAATATTTCTGCAGTCTTCCTGTGCCCTTCTTCATTAAAATGCCCATCTATATTCATGTAAAATGTGTTGTTCTTGTTTGTCTTCCTTAGTTCTGGAAGCAAATCAATGCATTGTAACTTTTTCTGTCTGCAAAATTTGGTGATCTCTTGTTGTGCTTCAAATTGTTCATTGAATGAAGTCATATTTCTTTGTTCATAATACTCTTCGTATCTTGCATCGTCAACTTGTTCTTTTATTGGGATTAATAGTATTATTAATTTAGATTTTTCTTTTTTTACAATAGTGTTTATTTTGTCAAGAATAAAAAATGTTGTATTTAATCCATTTAAGAACTCTTGTCTGTTTTGTGCACTATAAATATCAATATTTGTCGACACAAATAATCCCCACCGCTCAAATTGTGCAGACAGTATTTTGTTATTGCTTAAAAGCATCACGATGAATCTGTATGCCGCTGAATGTGTGCTTAAGTATTTTCTAATGCGTAAGAATAATGACTTTTCTTTGTCTGGTTTCTTTGGTTGTATTGTTCCATTAATTATGTCAAATAGCAAAGGTTTGTGCGTTATGTCGTTTCCAACAAAAAGTCCAATAAGAACAATGTCTGGTTTGTAACTTCTGCCTTCATTCAAATAAGTGAAGTAATAATTGTCAGGCCCTGTTCCTCCAATTCCAAGATTGATAACTTCATAACTTTCTTCGTTTTGGTTAAGTTTTTTTTCAAGTTGTCGGACAAATGATTTGTTTTGTTCTGTTGCGCTTCCTTCTGTGAATGAATCTCCAAGCGCAACAATTCTTATTTTATTCTGTTCATTTTTATATTCGTGTTCAAAATCGCTGAATCCTTTGCTGTTGTGATTGTAGGGGAGTGCGTATTCGCTGACAAACAATTGTGGGTTTCTATAAATTACTGCGGTGTTTGGTTCGTATCTATAATACTGTTTTTCAGTATCATAAACCATGTCGTGTAATGTTATCGGATAAAATGTTCTTACTGTGATTTCTGTGATGATTAAAAAAAATAGTACGCTTGTTGCGAGTATGGTGAGATTAAGAAGTTTTTTT